>DATCDL010000399.1:0-6003 GCA_036510715.1 Acidobacteriaceae bacterium | reverse complement strand
ACCCCCGTCCCAATGACCCCGCTACATCCCCGGGAGTTCCTCGCGCTGATTTCCCCGTTCGGTACCACGCGATATACTCTCACGAATTTTTTTTAGGGCTTCGCTATCCGCGTGAGTCCACCTTAGGAGCGCCTTGTGGCTGAAGAACTAGATAAGTACGAAGAAGACGTAGACCGCATCATCGACACCGGCAAGGAGAAAGGCTACCTCACCTACGGCGAAGTCAACGACCTCCTCCCCGGCGACATCACCTCGCCCGACGAGCTCGATGACCTGATGACGACCATCAACACCCAGGGCATCGATGTCCTCGCCGAAGGCCGCCGCGGCTCCAAGCTCGACGCCGACGATCGCGACTCCGACAACGAGTCCGGCGAAGATTCCGACGACGTCGAACTCGACCTCTCGCCCGGCACCCTCGAAAAAACCAACGACCCCGTCCGCATGTACCTCCGCGAGATGGGTACCGTTCCCCTGCTCACCCGCGAGGGCGAAGTCGAAATCGCCAAGCGCATCGAGCGCGGCCAGCTCCGCGTCATGAAGGCCATCTCGCGTTCGAGCATCGTCATCCGCGAAATCGTAGGCCTCGGCGAAGACCTCAAGCGAGGCGTCCGCAACATCAAGGAAGTCGTTACCTTCGACGAAGAAGAGCTCACCGAAGAGATTCTCGCTGCCCGCGTAAAAGCAACGGTTGCCCGTACCGACGAGCTAGTCAAGCACCAGAAGAAGGCTGCCGATTACTTCGCCAGATCCGAAGATCCGCAGGGCAAGGACGCCAAGGCCAAGGCCAGGTTCGCGCGCAAGAACCTCTGGCTCATGGGCCGCGAGAACGTCTTCGTCTCCCGCATCGTCCGCGAGTTCAAATACACCAATGGCGA
This sequence comes from Acidobacteriaceae bacterium, assembly GCA_036510715.1. Classification (GTDB taxonomy): domain Bacteria; phylum Acidobacteriota; class Terriglobia; order Terriglobales; family Acidobacteriaceae; genus Granulicella. Next base: position 5,125 of record DATCDL010000399.1, on the reverse strand, counting down.
GAAGAAGCGTCTGCTCGACAAGGTCAATAAGACCGTCGACTCCATGCGCACCCTCGAGCGCCAGATTCGCTCGCTCGAAGCCAAGTTCGAAGCCTCGCGCTCCGAAGAGCTCAAGAAGGAATACAAGCGTCAACAGAAGAACTGCCGCGTCGATCTCGAGCGCGTCGAAGCCGACGCCGGCATCTCCCACGAGGACCTCAAGCGTACCCAGCGCGAGATCATCCAGGGCGACATGGACGCAGAAAAGGCCAAGCGCGAGCTCATCGAAGCCAACCTTCGCCTCGTCGTTTCCATCGCGAAGAAGTACACCAACCGCGGCCTCCAGTTCCTCGACCTCATCCAGGAGGGCAACATCGGCCTCATGAAGGCCGTCGATAAATTCGAGTACCGCCGTGGCTACAAGTTCTCGACCTACGCCACCTGGTGGATTCGTCAGGCCATCACCCGCGCCATCGCGGACCAGGCCCGCACCATCCGCATCCCGGTCCACATGATCGAGACCATCAACAAGCTCATCCGCACCAGCCGTCAGCTAGTGCAGGAGCTCGGTCGCGAAGCCAGCTCCGAAGAAATAGCCAAGCGCATGGACATCCCGGTTGCGAAGGTCCGCAAGGTCCTCAAGATCGCGCAGGAGCCCATCTCGCTCGAGACTCCCATCGGCGAAGAGGAAGATTCACATCTCGGCGACTTCATCGAAGACCGTATGGCCGTCAGCCCCTCCGACGCCGTCATCGCTGTCAACCTGAAGGAGTACACGTCTCAAGTCCTCCGCACCCTGACCCCACGCGAAGAGCGTGTGATCAAGATGCGCTTCGGCCTCGAAGACGGCAGCGAGCACACGCTCGAAGAGGTTGGCCAGTCCTTCCAGGTCACCCGCGAGCGCATCCGCCAGATCGAAGCCAAGGCTCTCCGCAAGCTGCGTCACCCCAGCCGCTCGCGCAAGCTCAAAGCCTTCGTCGATGGCGTCAAGGAAATGTAACGATAACGCATCACAAATACAGAGGGCGGGCCGTGATGGCGCGCCCTCTGTATTTAACCCTACGGTTATTTACCCAGATGGTTATCAAAGAACTTCGCCATCAACCCATCCGCCTCTTTCGACTCCGGCAGCTCAGGATTATTCCAGAACGCATGCGGGAGCGCCTCAAACACCACCAACTGTGCATCGACTCCGGCCCGCAGATACGCCCTGTGCAGAATCGTCGTTCCACTCAGCAATAGATCCCGCCCACTCGTAATAAAAAGCGTCGGAGGAAATCCCGTGAGGTCCCCATAGATCGGCGAGAGCACAGGATCCTTCGGATCAGTCAACCCCACATACGGTCCCAGCTCCTTGATGCCCTTCTGCGGCGGCGCCAGATATCCCGACAGCCCATCCAGCGCATACATCGCCACCGAATCCCCGCGCTGGCTCAGATCCCCCGACCCCGAAAATACTCCCGTCGCTCCCGGCATCGGCAGCCCCAGCTGCTTGATCTTCGATGTAACTTCGGCGGTAAGAATCGCTCCTGCCGACGTCCCATAGATGCCAATGTTCTTCGGCTTGTATGTCTTCAGCACGGCCTTGTAGACCGCGATCGTGTCGTCCACCGCGGCCGGAAACGGGTGCTCCGGCGCCATCCGGTACAGCACCGAGATCACCTTCGTTCCGGTCAGATTCGCCATCGGAATCGACTCCGTCAGCGACCCGGAATCCACCACGAACCCTCCGCCATGCACATTGATCAGCACGCGATCCTGCTTCCCGGATGACATCGTCAGCGGCGTGACGACGCGCACTGGCACGCCGGCAATCGTCGCCTCGGCCACATTCACGGGGTACATCTGCTTCGACACCTCACCCGCGCCCGCCTGCCATTTATCCGTCCCCGCGCGCTGCTGCTCAACCGTCGGATTGCTCGGCTCATCCGACACCACCTTCGCCAGCCACTTCTGCGCCTCGGGACTGATCGTCTTCGGCACCGGAACCACGCGCGTCACATACGCCGTGCCGTCCGCCGCAATCGTGCTGCTGTCCTTGTGCTCCTGCGCAGCCGCGCCCGCAGTAATCGACGCAACCGCCATCACACCCGCAACCAACCTTCGCATACGCTCTCCCTAAAACACCTTGCTACTTCACCGCATCAGGATACAGACGTTCCAGCGTCTTGTGCAGCGCTGCGTCCTACATAAGCAGCGTCTACGGAAACACCGGCATCCGCGTGAATTGGACCTCGTAAACATCAGGCGCGGTAAAGTCAGGCCCCAGAAGCCGCAGAGAAGCATTCCCTTCCTGCTCCTGATTCAGCAGATACGCTGGCAGCCAAAGTGTCCCAACCATCGGCCCCACCGCCAGCAGAAAGTGTGTGTGCTGCGGCAGAAAGCTCCCAACATCCATCGTCCGATAGGAGAGCATCTTGCCGAACAACAGGAAGTTCATCTGCGACGTACTCGATAAAGGATATTTCTTGACCTCAGCAATATCCGTCAGAAAGTAGAGGCGCCGCTGTAACTCCGGAGGAGCGTAACACTCCAGCCGCGTATACAGAAGATGATCGCCCACCAGTACCGGCAGGTCGCTTCCCTCGAGCAACTTAACCCACGCCGCGCTATCGTAGTTTGCCTCTAGCTGCGCATGCACCCGTGCCGGATGAGCCATCGCGCGAAGCCCTTCCGGGATCGTCTTCAGATCTTTCCGCAGCGTCACCGACGCAAAAAGAATCAGCAACACAACCCCGGCAGCCTGCGAGCGTCGAGCGTGTTCCGCAAACACCGTCACCAGCAGAATCGCCAGCCCGATGGCAAACGACATCACGTAATCCGCGCGATACGCATGCAGCAGATACGAGGGCGGCAACACATAAATCGGCAACGCCGTCAGCATCACCACAAACACCCATTCCGGCAACGAGAAGCCGGTCGTCAACCTCTGCGTATCCTCCGTCGATGGAGCTCGTTCCCGCAGCAGCGCCGTCACCATCACCGCAGCAAAGAAGAGGATCAGTATCAACCGCCAGTCCTCCACAAAGTAGTCGATGTACGTCTGCTTCATCAGCGCGGCACTAGGCCGCGACCAGAAATCCGACCCATACAATCTCCCCGCCAGCAAATCTCCACGCAACACCGGCACCAGCGCCAACGGGAACGACACCAGTGCGATCCAGACAGGCCAGTCCACTCTCTTTCGTCGATAATCCCGCACCCCTTGTGCCGCCGCAAACGGAATAAAAAGGAAGACCGCAAAGCTGTGCGAGTACAACGCCAGCGCCAGCCCGAACCACAGTCCCACCACGTTCCATCCGCGGCTTAGCCCCTCCATCGCCGATTGCCAGCACATCATCGCAAACGCAACGGCGCCAAACTCCAAAGCGTAGCTCTTGGCAAACACCGCATAGTCCAGCATCGGAAGCGACATCAACAACAGCACCATCGCAAACGCATACACCGCCGGATATCGCCGTCTCACAAACACAAACGAGCACAGCATCATCCCCAGGAACGCCACCATGGCCGGTAGCCTTGCACTGATCTCCGCACTCGCTCGCAGATGCAGCAGCGGATGGATCAACAGCGCATACAGCAGCCCAATCGTATCCAGCCCGTTGGCGTAAAAGTTCCAGATATCGCGCCAGTGCGGAAACGCAGCCACGCGCACCACGACGAGCTCGTCGTACCAGAGGTAAACGCTGGAGGCCGCTCCCATCAGCGCAATCATGAACAGGATCAGCAACACGCCCATCGCAGCGCCAGCGTGTTCTTCCACCTTCGCTCCGATGCGTTCGAGCACCAGGCCTGACTTCTGTTTTGTCGTGGATCCGGAAATCATGGTTCTCTCGATGTGGATGTGCGGTTGTACTCTTATAATCTATCTAGCCAGCGTCATGAATGGTGCAGCAAGCGTTTGTTCTCACTGAAAGAGTCAACGCCTGCAGCCGAAATCGCGTAACCCTTTTCAGTAACCCGCCAGAGGATCTCCATGCCGTCCTACGATCTATGCATCGTGATTCCGACGTTGAACGAACGCGAGAACATAGGGCTGTTATTGGAGAAGTTGCGGTTCACGCTTCATGATATCCGCTATGAGGTCATCGTTGTCGATGACGACTCACCCGACGGCACCGCAGCCGCGGTCAAGACTCTCTCCCGCACCCAAAGCGACCTCCACGTCATCCATCGCATTGGCCGTCGCGGTCTCGCATCGGCCTGCATCGAAGGCATGCTCGCCACGTCGGCCACCTACATCGCGGTCATGGATGCCGACCTCCAGCACGACGAAACCGTACTCCCCGAGATGGTCCGCCGCATCTCCTCCGAGCACCTCGATCTGGTCGTCGGTTCGCGCAACATCGGTGGCGGCAGCATGGGTGACTTCTCCACCTGGCGTGTGCGCCTCAGCCGCCTCGGCCGTCGTCTCAGCGGCGTAGAGAAGCACGCCGTCCTCACCGATCCCATGAGCGGCTTCTTCGTCGTCCGCCGGACCTTCTTCGAGCGTATCGCCCACCGCCTCACCGGCATCGGCTTCAAAATCCTGCTCGACATCGTCCTCTCCTCGCAAGGTCAGATCCGTATCGGCGAAGTCCCGTACCACTTCCGCCTCCGCCAGCACGGCCAAAGCAAGCTCGATCTCATCGTCGGGCTCGAGTACCTCGAACTCATCCTCGACAAGCTCATCGGCAGTTACATCTCCGTGCGCTTCGTGATGTTCTGCCTCGTCGGCGCCATCGGCACCGTCATTCATCTGCTCCTGCTGGGCGGCCTTCTCGATCTCGCGCGCTTCAGCTTCATCGAATCCCAGGCCTCCGCCACGGGCATCGTCATGATCCTGAACTACGTGCTCAACAACTCCTTCACCTACCGCGATCGCCGCCTCCGCGGCACAGCTTTCTGGGTCGGCATGCTGAGCTTCAGCATCGCCTGTTCGCTCGGGGGCGTCGCCAACGTTCTCATCAGCGGCGAGGCCTTCCATCAGGGGATGCCCTGGCCCCTCGCCGGCATTACCGGCCTGCTCTTCAGCGCTGTCTGGAACTACGGTGTCACCGCGATGACCACCTGGCGCCGGGCCAGACGCTCTGCCGCGCAACGCGCCGCACGCCGCGCTCAAGCGACCGCCCTTCCTGAATCTGAAGACGCCGAGATCCCCGCAGCC
>DATCDL010000398.1:0-31796 GCA_036510715.1 Acidobacteriaceae bacterium | reverse complement strand
CAATAATTCAAGATTGCATCTGCTCGGGAACGACCTGAAGAACCTTCTGGAAAGCACGGTCATTCCGATTGTGATGGTGGATAAGGGGCTGCGCATACGCCGGATGACACCTAAGGCGGTGACCACCTTCAAGGTGCTTCCATCTGATCTTGGGCGCTCGATTACGGATATCAGGCCGGATCTCAATATTGACATGACGCCGCTGCTGATGGCGGTCGTCGAAGACGCTGTGAACGTTGAGAGAGAGGTGCAGGACAAGCAGGGCCATTGGTACCGGTTGCAAATAAAGCCTTACAAGACACTGGAGGATAAGGTTGATGGGGCCGTTCTAGTTCTTCTGGATATCGATGTCATCAAGAAGCGCAATCAGGAACTGATCCTGGCTGCCGAGTTTACGAAGTCCATTATTGAAACGATGCCGGAACCGGTGCTGGTGTTGAGCGCGGATTTGCATGTGGTGATGGCGAATCACTCTTTTTATGCGGTGTTTGAAGTCGAGGCGGAGACAACGGTAAACCAGTTTGTGTATAGCCTCGGCGACGGGCAGTGGAACAAGCCAGACTTGAGGAAGCTGCTGGAAGAGGTATTGCCGCACGACCAGAACTTCTTGAACCACGAGGTTATATACGAGTTTCCATTTATCGGCTGGAGATCTTTCATGCTGAGCGGACGCTATATGGTGCAAGAGCCAGACGTAGCACCTCTGATTCTGCTGTCGTTTACGGATATGACGAAGCGCAAGAAGATCGAAGCTGCGCTGATCCAGGCGGAGAAGTTGGCGATTGCGAGCCGCCTCGCGGCGTCGATCGCCCACGAAATCAATAATCCGTTGGAGGCGATCACGAATCTGCTCTATCTTGCTTCGACAGGTGAGGATTCAGTTGCTGCAAAGGTATTTACAACGCAGGCACTGGAAGAGGTGGGCCGGGTATCGCATATCACGCAGCAAACGCTCAAATTTTACAGGCAATCGACGGCTCCATCGTCGGTTGAGCTCTCTGAGATTCTGGATTCCCTGCTGGTGCTTTATCACGGGAAGCTGCTGGCGAATAAGATCGAGGTGCATCGTCAATACCGAGACTGTCCGCCGATCCTGTGCCTTGCAGGAGACCTTCGTCAGATCTTTGCGAATCTTATTGCCAATGCAGTCGATGCGATGATGACAGGCGGGGCGCTGACGATACGTGTAAGAGCTTCGAGCGACTGGCGCGATAAGAGCCGATTGGGCATACGCACTACGATTGCCGACTCGGGGGCCGGAATGGATGCTGAGACCCTGCATCGAATCTATGAGCCGTTCTTTACGACCAAAGATGAGAGGGGCACGGGACTCGGGATGTGGGTGACGGCGCAACTAGTTGATCGGCTGCAAGGTGATCTGCGGGTGCGGAGCCGTAGGGAACCGGGGAAGCGTGGGACGTCATTTTCGCTGTTCTTGCCCGTTGAGATAGCGGAGTAGAGTGAGTGGGTGGGGAAGACAGCGGACTTCGGGCCTCTGTATCGTGGTTCTGGCAGCAAGAGTCAGGATCGAGGCGGAGACAAACATGGGATGTTGTCGTCATTATTTTTCGACAATGGTGGTGGTGTTTCTGGCAGGTGCCGTGGGCGCGGTTGGACAGCCTGCACCGCACGCCAATGTCGTGCTGGGCGAGCAGCAGACTGCGTATGCCGAGATGATTCGGCTGAACAATGGAACGCTGCGGATTGCGCCGTGCGAGGGAGAGATTGCTCGGGTGACGTATGTTACGTCGATGACCGTCCCGGAGCTTGGCAATCCTGCTGTCTCGGATTCGGCGTGTGTCCCGGCGGCGTTTTCGGTGCATGACGTGGTGGCTGAGGTGCAGATCGATGCGCCGGGAATGCACATTGTTGTGAACAAGAATAGCGGGGCGGTCCGCTTCAGCGACGCGCAGGGCAAGGAGATGCTGGCGGAATCGGACTGGCCGTTTCCTCGCAGGATTTTGCCGACGGTGACGGATGGAACGGCGGTCAACGAGGCTTCGGTGTGGTTTGCTCTGACGCCGGATGAGAGTTTGTATGGGTTGGGTCAGCACCAAAGCGGGATCCTGAATCAGCGGAATATTGAGCTGATGCTGTCGCAGGATAATACGAATATTTCGATTCCGTTCTTCGTGTCATCGAAGGGATACGGAGTGCTTTGGAATAGTGCGGCGGTGACGGATTGGAATAACCGATTTCGTCCGGTGCTTGCGATTAGCTCGAATGATGCGGATGCGGTGGACTATTACTATGTGGCGGGGCCGACGTTCGACAAGGTGGTCGCGGGGTATCGGCGGCTGACGGGGAAGGCTCCGCTGTTTCCTCGCTGGGCCTATGGATACTGGCAATCGAAGCTGGCTTACTCGAGCAGCGAGCAGTTGCTTGGAGTGGCGGCGAAGTATCGGGCGCTGCATATTCCACTCGACAACCTGGTGCTGGATGCGGGATGGGAGACGGTGTTTGGTTCGCGGATCTTCAATAAGAATTTTCCTGATCCTCAGTCGATGATGCAGCGGTTGCACGACGAGCATGTGCAGTTGATGGTTTCGATATGGCCGCTGTTTCAGCCGGGGAATTCAAATTTCGACGAATTGGATGCAAAGGGATATTTCGTGACGCCGGGGCCGAATCCGCTGCCGGCGTATCTGCCGGGCGCGCGGCTCTATGACGCGTTCAGTGCCGGCGCGCGCGACATGTATTGGCAGCAGGCGAAGAAATCGCTTTATGACATTGGGGTGGATGCGTTCTGGATGGACTCGACTGAGCCAGCGGATTTGTATGCGGAAGAGCATGGGCCGATGTTGGCGGGCGCGAAGACGGCGCTGGGCGATGGTTCGAAGTATGCGAGTCTTTTTCCGCTGATGACGACGGCGGCGATCTATGACGGACAGCGCAAACAGCCGGAGGATAAGCGGGTATTTATTCTGACGCGGTCGGCGTTCACTGGAATGCAGCGGAATGCGGCGGCTGCGTGGTCGGGTGATACGCTGACAAACTTTGATAGCTTCCGGAGACAGATTCCGGCAGGGCTGAATTATTCGATGACGGGACTGCCTTACTGGACGACGGATATTGGCGGGTTTGTGGGCGGCGATACTACGGACCCTGCTTTCCGCGAACTGTTTGTCCGGTGGTTTGAGTATGGAGCGTTCTGCCCGATCTTTCGGGCGCATGGGGCGCGGAAAAATAATCAGAATGAGATGTGGAGCTTTGGTCCGGAGGCGCAGACGATCCTGACGCTCTATGACCGGCTTCGGTATCGGCTGATGCCCTACATTTACACGCTGGGCGCGGAGACTACGTTCGATAGCTATACCCCGATGCGCGCGCTGGCCTTTGATTTCTTGTCGGATAGTAAGGCGATTGATATTAAGGACGAATTCATGTTCGGGCCGGCGCTGCTGGTGGCTCCGGTGACGGAGGAGGGGGCTACGTCGCGGGAGGTTTATCTGCCCAAGGGGACGGACTGGTATGACTTCTGGACGGGCAAACGGATCGTCGGTGGACAGACGATTCGGCGGGAGGCTCCGCTGAATGTTTTGCCGCTGTACGTGCGGGCGGGAAGCATTCTGACGATGGGGCCGGAGGAAGAGTACACGGGAGAACATCCTTCGGCGCCGATTGAGTTGCGAGTGTATCCGGGTGCGGATGGGGATGCGAAACTCTACAGCGACGACGGGCTGACGTATGGCTATGAGAAGGGGCAGTATGCGTGGATTCCGATGCACTGGGATGATGCGGCGCATACGCTGACAATCGCGGCTCGGGACGGAAAATTTGCGGGCGCTGCGGCCGGGCAGGAGTTTGACGTTACGGTGGTGAAGGAGGGGCGTGGTGTGGGTGAGGCGGTGGCTAAGCAGGAACACAAGCTTGCGTACACGGGTGTGGCGGAGTCGCTGCGGGTGAAGTAGCGGAGCTAGAGCCAGCCGCGGGTGCGGGCGATGCGGGCGGCGTCAATGCGGTTGGCGGCGCCGAGTTTGGCGATAGCTTCGGAGAGGTAGTTGCGGACTGTGCCTTCGGAGAGGCGGAGTTCAGCGGCGATTTCTGCGGAGGAGCGACCGTCGCCGGCGCGCTGCAGGATCTGGCGTTCGCGGTCGGAGAGAGGATCCTCGTCGGCGGACCAGGCTTCGACGGCTAGTGCAGGATCGACGGCGCGGAGGCCGGAGTGGACTCGGCGGATGGCCTCGGCTAGTTCGGATGCGGGACGCTCTTTGAGGAGGTAGCCTCGGGCTCCGTTGTCGAGTGCGCGGCGGAGGTAGCCAGGGCGGGCGAAGGTGGTGAGGATGATGACGCGGGCTTTGGAGTCGGTGAGCTTGAGATCGGCGGCTAGTTCGAGACCGGTCTTCTCGGGCATCTCGATGTCGGTGACGATGACGTCGGGGTTGTGGAGGCGGGCGAGTTTGAGGGCTTCGCTGCCGTTAGTCGCCTGGGCGATGACGGTGATGTCTGACTCGAGATCGAGGAGGGCGGCGAGAGCTCCGCGGAGCATGGTTTGATCTTCGGCCAGGAGGACGCGGATGGGGTTTGCTGATTTCGCGGTCGTCATCAGGCAGCGGGCTCGCGGAGAGGGAGTTCGAGGCTGAGGCGGGTGCCGTGGTCGCATTCGAGCAGCAGATGGCCGCCTAGATTCTCGATGCGCTCGCGCATGCCGCGCAAGCCATTGCCCTCGCGCTTAATTTTGTTGGCGCCATTGTCTTCGACGACCAGGCGACGGTGATTGTCTTCGGTGATGAAGCGCAAACGGCAGGTGGTGGCGCAGGCGTGACGCACAATGTTGGTGACGGCTTCGCGCAGGGCGAGAGAAAGAGCGGTCTCGTCGGCGGGGGGGAGATGCGCGGCGGTGGTGGTGTCTGAGTCCAGGATAAGAGCGACGCCTGCGGCATCGAGGGTGCGTCGGGCGGCTTCGATTTCGGCAGCGAGGCCGCGGGCGCGGTAGCCACCGATGGCCTCGCGGACTTCGGCGAGGGCGGTGCGGGCGATGCGTTCGACGTCGGCGATCTCGGTGGCGGCGCGGGCGTGATCGGTGGCTTCGTGACGATCGATGAGGCGGCTGGCGAGCTCGGCCTTGAGGACGATGACGGAGAGGGTGTGGCCGAGGACGTCGTGGAGATCGCGGGCGATGCGTTCGCGTTCGGCGACGGCGGCGAGGGCGAGGTTCTCATCCTGGGCTGCGCGGAGTTGGCAGTCGGTGCGCCGCTGCTGAGCGAAGAAGATGTTGCCGCCACCGATGACGGTCATGAGGAAGATGGCGATAAAGGTTTGCGGCCAGGAGATGTGCAAGAAGCCTGGGACAGCGTGGAAGATCGCGCCTTCGACGAGGACGAGGAGAACGAGGGCGGAGAAGATGGAGAAGACTTTGCGCAGCGAGGCGAAGGTGAACGGCAGGAATGCTGCGGCGTAGACGAAGAATGTGGAGCCGCCATTGTTCCAGGGAAAGGTGATGAGGCCGAGGGCGAAGGTGGCGGCGATCATCCAGAATCGGGTGGGAAGGCCCTCGTCTGTGGCGCGGATGTAGCCCCACATGATGAAGACGAACACGAAGAAAACGGCGAGGGTGCCGAGCCAGAGATGGCGGCTCGGCTCCATGATGGGATCGATGAAGAGGAAGCCAGTGTAGGCGAACCAGATCCATGCCCACTTGTTCTGGGACTTCTTCGCGATGGGTTCGTTGGTTGTCATGAGGCTTTCTGGAAAGTGTACGCCGAGAGGCTACGAGTTTTGTTCGAGTTTGCGGAAAGCGATGGCCGCGATACCGAGCATGACGAGGGTGAAGCCGAGGAGACCAAGCCAGTGGCTGGAGGTGCTGCCGGCGCTCGCATAGCCGAAGACGCCGAGGGCGAGTTGCGAGAGATGGTAGGTGGGCAGGAGGATGGCGAATTTCTGCATGATGTGGGGAAGCATCATGATGGGAATCCAGAGGCCGCCGCAGAAGCTCATCGGCAGATAGATCATGTTGATGACGCCGGGAGCTGCGTTAGGGGGGACCGTGAGCGCGATGACCATGCCCATGCAGGCGAAGGGGATGGTGCCGACGAGGGTGAGGGCGATGAGTCGCGCGAACTCGGGGAAGGTGATGGAGACGTGGGCGACAGTGACGCCGAGCACGGTGAGGAGGCTGACGATGACGACGCCAAAGGCCGCCGCAGAGCAGCATTTCGCGAGCAGGTAAGCCAGGGGAGGCATGGGGCTGGCGCGCTTGAGCTCAAGCCAGCCGGTGCTGAGTTCGTTGGCGAGGCCCCCGCCGATGCCGAAGAGCGCTGCACCCACCATGCCGAAGACGGCGTAGCCAGCGAGCATGTACTTGGCAACAGAGACGTTGCCGATGTGCTCGCCACGATTCATGATGAGGCCGAAGAAGAGATAGAAGACGACGGGGAAGCCGATGACCGCGAGGGAGAAGGCGCGGGTGCGCAGGAGGCGAACGAACTCGTAGTGGGTTTCGGTGAGGAAGATGCGCAGGTTGCGAGCAAGGCTGCTGGGGCGGGCGGCGGGAAGGGTGATGGCGGCGGTAGACATTGGGCAACTCCTGTGAGGCAGGGATTAAGGAACAGGGATTAGGAAGGTTGGTTCGATGTCAGGGCGAGGAATGCGTCTTCGAGGGCGGGGCTTTGGACCTCGATGGAGTGGAGCGATTGGTCTAGTGCGAGGAGTTCGCGGAGGGTGGCCTCAGGCTGCGTGGTGGCGACGGTGGTGAGGGTGCCGATCGTTTCGGCGGTGGTGACGCCGGGCATGGCGAGGAGCGTGGTTGTGGGGATCGTGGTGCCGCAGCGGATGATTTTGAGGCTGCGGCTGCTGGAGTTGCCGGAGGTGGCTGCGCCGAGCGATTTGACCTCGGCGGGTGTGCCTTCGCAGACGATGCGACCCTTGTTGATGACGACGATGCGGTGGGCGAGGGCGTCGGCCTCTTCGAGATAGTGGGTGGTGAGGAGGACGGTTTTGCCGCACGCGGCGAGGGAGCGAATCTGCGCCCACATGCCGCGGCGGGATTCGATGTCTAGGCCGACGGTGGGCTCGTCGAGGAAGATGAGATCAGGGTCGCCGGCGAGGGCGAGGGCGAAGAGGGTGCGCTGTTTCTGGCCGCCGGAGAGTTGGCCGAACATGCGGGATTCGATGCCGTCAAGGCCCGCGGCTTTGACCAGATCGGTGTAGGGCATGGGGTTGGGGTAGTAGCCGCGGAAGATGTTGACCTGCTCACGGACGCGGAGCATTTCGGGGGCTTTGCCGACCTGCAGCATGACGCCGGTGCGGAGGCGGGTGGAGGTCTCGCGCGGGTCGGCGCCGAAGATGCGGACGCTGCCGCTGGTTGGAGAGCTGAGGCCCATCATGAGCTTGACGGCGGTGGATTTGCCGGCGCCATTGGGGCCGAGGAGAGCGACGATTTCGCCGCGGCGGAGAGTGAGGGAGAGGTCATCCAGGGCGAGGACGCCGTTGGCGTAACGCTTGGTGATGCGGGCGAGGGATGCGACAGTGTCGCTTGATGCTGTCCGGTGGTTGGTGGGTGCTTCAGTGAATTCGAGGACTGCGCTCATGGTCGCTCCTTCTGAGGGAAACGGATAACAAGAGCGAGTATGGAAGCGTACGAGCGCGGGATCTAGTGAGGTGCGTCAGGAAAGCGTTGTGACGTTTGTCATGTCCGGCTTGGATTGGATTCGCTGGATGGTTGCGGAGAGCCGAAGACGGGCATACAAAGGTATAGGTTGGAAACGAATCGCTTCATGCTCTTTTACGTAGCACCGGTGAAATTAGTCATGCTTGATGTATGCAAGTTGCGCCCCTTTACCCGTCGTGTCCGCGGAGAGCTTTGCGGCATATTGTTAGCCGTAGCGGCGGTCACATTGGTTGTTCCAGCAGTGATTGCGGAGCAAGTGTCCCCGCAGTGTTCGGATGGCATGACGATTCAGGGGCGAGTGCTCAGCTTTGATGGAAGGCCGGTGAGTGGCTCGGTTGTCCGTCTCGAAAAGAAGCTCTCAGCAGACGCTATCGAGACAAAGACGGATGCGACGGGTGGTTTCTCATTTGCGTCGATCTCCACGGGCAACTATCGACTGAGCGCCGAGCAATCCGGATCGCATACACAGGTGATCGAAGTTGGTACTTCCTCTGATACGTGCGCGCAAAAAGTCGAGCTGATGTTCCCGGGATCTGGAGTGGGCGCTTCATCCGGTGCGAAGTCCGGGCCAATCATGCAGGCGATGGAGTTCGCGGATCAACCAAACTTCAGCATCGCCGGAGTAACGGATTGGACCGCGGTGGGTGGGCATGGATCGGATTCCACATTGCGAACGAGTGAAGCGCTTGCTAGTGACACTCGCAATCTCAAGCCGGAAAGTGCAGGCCACGATAGAGCGGCGCCCCCGGCTGACTTCAGTGAGGGCGGGAAATCAGAGAGTCAATTGCGCGCGGAACTTTCAAAGGCCCCGAACAGCTTTGAAGCAAATCATAGGCTAGGCGATTTTTATCTTCACACAGCACGTTATCCGGAAGCTGTTTCGTTCCTGGAGACTGCTAGCAAGATCGATCCGACAAACGACGAGAACCAGTATGATCTGTCGTTGGCCTACACCGAAGGCGGCAATCTATCGCAGGCCAGCAAACATCTTCATGAAGTATTAGTGCACCGACCAAGCGCCGATTTGTATCGGTTGGCAGGGGAAGTGGACGAAAAGCTCGGTGACCCATTGTCAGCGGTCCATGAATACGAGCAAGCCGCAAAGCTTAATCCGAGCGAGCAAAACTACTTCGAATGGGGCTCTGAGTTACTGCTGCATCGCGCGGTCTGGCAGGCGCAGGAGATATTTCGTAAGGGCGTGGATGCGTATCCAATGTCGGTGAGAATGCAGACAGCGATGGGGACTGCGCTGTTTGCCGGGGCACGCTATGATGGGGCTGCGCTCCGCCTCTGCCAGGCTTCTGATCTCGACCCTTCGGACCCTAACCCTTACATCTTTATGGGAAAGATCCAGATGGCGGCGCCGAACTCGTTGGCATGTGTTGAGCCAAAACTGGAACGCTTCGTACGGCAACGGCCCGATAGCTCGATTGCCAACTACATGTATGCGATGTCCATTTTGAAGCATCAGGAGCAGGTGCCGGACAAACAGGCCGTGCAACAGGCGAAGGGACTGTTAACGAAGGCTGTGACGATTGACCCCAAGTGCAGCGAGGCTTATCTGCAGCTCGGAATCATTGCATCATCTCAGCGCTCGTTCGACACGGCGATTGATTTTTATAAGAAGGCAATCGCTGCGGATCCAGAGCTCGCTGATGCCTATTATCGCCTCGGAGTGGCATATGATCGCATTGCTCAACCGGCAAAAGCGAAAGAGGAATTCCAGCTTCACGACCAGATCAAACAAAGGCAAGCTGAAGCCATCGAACGGCAGAGACAAGGTGTGAAGCAGTTCTTGATTGTCTTATCAGAGCAGCCAGGTGGTCCAGCGGCACGTTGAAGATTGATTTGTTCAGCGATCCTTAGGCATGACGCTATGCCGATGGTGGCTTATACGATGCAACGATCCCGTCGCCTTCGCGAATGGTGAGTATCTGATTCGCCTTGATCTGCGTGAAACGTTCAATCTTTTGCGTGGTCGGCCACTTGACCTCGATAAGATCAACGACGTCGGTTTTTCCGAGGCCGAAGTGAAGTCGCAAGTCACTTTGTGACATCACGCTGGTACCGCTGTGAACCTCATCCATCTGCACATGCTTGTGAGTAGTCACACGAACCCTTGCGCCAATTGCTGTGCGATTGCATTTCGTCCCCAGTAATTTAATCTTGATCCAATTCTGCTTATTGCCTCCTTCATTACGAAGAAGCGACGGTAGGTCATTCAGATTTAGGACCAGAGCATCCATGCAGCCGTTATTGTTGTAGTCTCCAAAGGCCGCACCACGACTGGAAAATCGCTCACTGATGCCTGGCCCCATTTGCGCGGAGACATCTTTGAAGGTGCCATTCCCCATGTTCTTGTAAACCAACCTTGGGTTCTTAAACGACTCGCCGAAGTCGTATTGATCGACTTCAGGGTAAACATGTCCATTGATTTGGAGGATGTCCTGCCAACCGTCATTGTCATAATCAATGAAGCCACAGCCCCATGCGACATAGCGATTATTGACCCCGATGCCTGAAGGGAACGTTACATCAGTGAATGTTCCATCGCCATTGTTGTGGTAGAGATTACATGTATCGTCCACAAAGTTGGTCTTGAAAATGTCGAACCATCCATCGCAGTCGTAGTCGGCTACAGCGACGCCCATACCAGCTTGCTCATGCCCGTCAACGTTGTAGGCGCAGCCGGCCATTACTGCAATATCGGTGAAGGTCCCGTCATGATTGTTCTTGAATAGAATGCTTGGCTCCGAATCGACAGCAATATAAATGTCGGGCCATCCATCGTTATCAAAGTCATAAGACACAGCGGTAATTGAGTAGCGTGGGCCGGGCTTCAGTATCCCCGATTTCTCGGAGACGTCGGAGAATGTTCCGTCGCCGTTGTTGTGATAGAGAAGATTTGTGTCACCCGGCAGGCCGCGCGGACCACACATGATGGGTACACCCTTCCACTGACAGTAGTTTGTCTTGCTGGCGGAGGGAATCTTTTCTGGATCCAGCTTTACGTAGTTGCAGACAAACAAATCAAGGTGACCATCACGGTCGTAGTCAAGAAAGGTGCAACCGGCGCCCCAGCGCCCCTTTTCCTGATAGAGGCCAGCTTTATGAGTTACATCGGTAAAGGTTCCGTTTCCGTTGTTATGGAAGAGAATATTATGTCCAAGGAAGCAGCAAAATAGATCATCCCAGCCATCGTTGTTGTAGTCGCCAACGCAAACGCCAGTCTGCCATCCTGTAATGCCCAGACCCGATTTTTCGGTGACATCGGTAAAGGTGCCGTCGCGATTATTTTTATATAGGTGAGAAATCGGCGCTTTGCCCGGTGGCCAGGTTGTATCGAGCCGATTGCCATTGGTCATGTAGATGTCCAGCCATCCGTCATTGTCGTAGTCGAAGAAGGCCAACCCGCTCCCCTTCGTTTCAATGATGGATCGCTTGTGCTCGATACCCCCCCAAACATTCGGGATGGTGAGCCCAGCTTGCTGTGCCACATCGACAAATTGAACTTGCGAGCCGGATGCATCTGTTGTTGCTGCTTCAACGGTAAGAGGATGTTGCCATCTCCATAGCGGAGTGGATAATGCGTCGGTCAATGCACCGCCAAGCACGAATAGGGAAGATCCGAGAAAGTGCCGTCGAGGGAAAATCATAACTGGCAGCTATTATAGCGACTGCGCTCGTCTCGCAATAGACGCTACGGATCAGCGACGCATCAGTGTTTTGCGTGACTTGCATTGGTACGATGTTGACCTCCCTCGCTGAGGTTCATTTGGCCTCTCGTAGCGAGCCAATCACTGTGAGGGTCACAATGTTTTATCAGCGAGAAATAGAGCAAGTTGGAGCAACTGCGCTTTCTTGGCACTCGACAACGGCTCGCCTCCAGTCGAGGCGACTGCTTGAGTTTGCGCCAAGGTTTCTTCAATTCGATTGACATCAAGACCGCCTCGTACCTTGCTGTTTTTAAATCGATCCAGCACTTCTTTGGCTTTGTCAATTTGCCCAGTTTGATAATAGAAAACCCCTAACGTTGAATAGGCCCCGGGCCACTCCGGCAGGATTTCGACGGCGCGCTCCAATTGTCTGGTTGCTCCAAGCGTGTCACCATCCAACGCCGATGCCAACCCAAGGCCCCAGATTATTTTCCCTGAACCCGGAATTAGTGCCTGACCCCTCAGCAGCGTCTGCTTTGCGCCAGAGATATCGTTGTTGCGAAACTCAAGTAGAGCTAGTGAGAGATAGTCTTGATCATTATCTGGATTGCGCGTGATAGCGCTTTCGTAGAGATCTTTTGCTCTGGCGGTATCGCCCAGATGTGCATAGATGTCTCCGAGTAAATCAAGATACGAGTCGTCCTTGCGACCCTCCGGTGTAACTTCCAAGGCAGCATCAAGCGCATCAGAGTAGAGGCCCTTGCGATAATATGCGTCCGCGAGGTCGAAGCTGACGTCATCGGCATGCGGCTTAGCATGCAAAGCTGCCAGGAATTGTTGAATGGCATCGTCGTATAGCCTATAGCGTGCCAGCAAGACGCCGGATTGAGTCAGAGTCGTCGGGTCCCCTTGGCGAGTCTTGTCGAATTGATCGATTGTATTTCGTGCTTTATCGACGTCTCCTGATTTCAGATAGGCTTCAGCCAGCGCATACAAGACGTCAGGTTGATTGGGGTGGAGTTTGAGTTGCTCCGTGAGGTCAGTTAGATCTTGTTGCACTCTCTCGCGAGGTGCAAGTTTCGAGCGATTATCCAGGTACTCGAAGAGGCTGTCGTAGGGATGGGAAGTGGCGGAGGCATTGTTCGAGAGAGTCTGGAACTTAGCGAGGTCTTGCTCTGCAGCAGAGGTTTCATGCAGATTTTTCTCCACCATTGCCAGCTTGTAGTACCCCGTTGTTGGGTCGTTGCTGACGCGAACATATCGTCTAAGTAGTTCTGCGGCTTCAGAGAATTTCCTCTGTTCGGTACGAATATTTGCCAGTTCTAAAAGTGCGTGGGGATAGTCGGGATGAGATCGAAGGATTTTCAGGAAGATGGCTTCTGCACCAGAAGAATCGCCCTGCATCCTTGCGATATAGCCTAATTGAAATTCGCAAAAGCTATTGCGAGGATCGATTTGTAGTCCCTCTCGAAAGTCCTGCTTGGCATCTTCGAAACGTCCAAGGTAGGTGTTGGAAAGGCCAAGAAATGAGTAGGCGCGGACTGAGGGTTGAATCGCAATCAGGTGCTTGAACTGTGCGATCGCCTTATCCGTCTTGTCTGACTTGAAATAACTCTCACCAAGTAATTCAATAAGATCAGGGCGTCCCGGAGCAATCTGAACGGCCTTTTCAATCAGGGGTGTAGCATCCTCATAGAATTTCTGCGACATACTGATCTGCGCCATTAAAAGAAGGATGTCCGGGTTAGCTGGTGCTAGATTATTCGCTCGCACCAGTAGATCCAACGCGTCCAACGGACGCGATTCATTGGTATAAACCTGTGCTAGAAGATAGAGCGTATCCGGCGATTCCGGCTTCAACTTGAGCGCCTGGGATAGTACGAGTTCTGCGTTCTGGTTATTGCCGCTTCGGAGTGATGCTTGTCCGAGATTGAAAAGTATTTCGAATGTTCCAGGGTGCAGGGCTTCTGCCTTTTCCAACTCAAGTTGGGCAGCCGTGAATTGTTTCTCGGAAGCCAACAACACTCCCAGAGAGAAGTGCAATTGCACGTCATCCTTTTTCTCGGCAGAGAGTTGATCAGCCAGTCGCAGTGCCTCCGCCGTTCTATTGGTCTGAAGGTACGCACGGATCAGGCTAAAGTTTGTCTCGACATCTCGGTGGTGGATCCGATCAAAATGTTCAATTGCCTCCGCGGGCGATCCCTTCGCGATCAAGAGGAGGCCCAAATTGTAGTTGGCGTCCTGATTTTGCGGATCAAGCCGAAGAACAATTCGGAATTCCTTTTCAGCCAGGTCGACCTTCTTCTCGGAGAGATAAACGTTCCCAATATTGTTGTGCGCCTGGCTCGAGTGTGGAGCTAGCTGCAGTGCCTTCTGAAATGCATCAAGGGCACTTGGGTAATCCTGTTCTTCGCTTTCAATAATGCCTAGCAGGTTGTAAGCGTCTGCCCCCGGAGTCTTCTGGAGTAATTCCAGCGTCATGGCTTTTGCGTCATTCATTCTTCCTTGATGGACGAGTGTTCTCGCTTGCTGGATGCTTGTGGCGGCCTGTGAGTCTGAGCTCTGAGCAGCGACGGGAATGGAAGCAGAGAGAGTAACAAATAGCGTAAGACTGGTTAGACTGCGGGACAACGACATGAGTACTCCGGTCGAATAGAGAAATGGAGTGCGAGTTGAATGAATGATTTTCACGCCGGCTAGGCTACTCCATCAGCGGAGTTATCTGAGTTCGTCAAGTGCTTTCAGCGCGACGGAGTTTTGCGGCTGGACGTGTAATAGATCCTGCAATACTTCTATTGCTTTTTCTTTATCGTTACGCATGGCGAATAGTCGAGCTAAATTGAGATAGGACTGATCATTATTTGGTGCAAGTCGGATTCCGGTTTTGAATTGATCTTCTGCCTTGTCAAGATCCTGCAGCCGCACATAAATGATGCCCAGGTTGTTTAGAGCTTCTGGATATGCGGGAAGCAGCTCGATTGCTCTCCGCAAATAATCGGCTGCCCGCTGCAATTGATCCTGTTGTGCGTAGAGCATGCCGAGGCTGTAGCTTGCATCTGGATCATCCGGACGTATGGCAATGGCCTGGCTTAGGTATTCCTGCGCCTTGTCAAATACTCTCTGCCGCCGATATAGATTCCCCAGATTGAGCAAGGCAATCTCATAGCCCGGGCGTAACTGCAACGCCTGCTGAAAGTTCTGTATGGCGGCATCAGGATTGCCTTCCTGTGCAGAGATCATTCCCAGATTATTCCAGGCCTCAGGGTAGGCACTCCTGAGCTTCACCGTCTGTTCAAGATAACGGCGCGCCTGACCCAAATCATTTCGTCTTAGGTTGAGTGTGCCTAAGTTGTAATAGGCCTCGGGATCGTCGGGTTTTGAAGCGATTACCTGCTGAAAGGAATCTGCAGCCTGATCCAGATAGCCATGCTGGAACATGGCGATTCCATTTGTGAAGACATTGCGTTGGAATGAGCCTTCGAAGAGTTCGCCATTGAACGGGAGGGCAAGTTTTATTCGCTCAGCAATGGTTCCTGGAGCAGACCTCACGTCATCGAGAACGTGGCCAGGATCAAGGGGACCCTGGTAAATCTTGATCATCATGCCATCCCGGTCTAATAGGAACGATGTGGGAATGGCAAGATCTCTGCGGCGATCGAACAGGTATCTATAAATGATGTTGTAGATGCCTGCGACCTCTCCCGTCGCGAATAGAACAGGGAAGAGAAGTCTTTCTTCTGTTGCGATGGACCTCGCTGCCGGGAGGTCGACGGCCTCGTCAATATTCACCGAGATAATGCGAAGATTACCTGTCTTGAACGATGAATGGTGTTGGTTGAGAAGTCTCAACTGCTCGCGGCAGAGTGGAGCAGTCGTTGCCCAGAAGGTGAGGAATACGAAGCTACCTTGCAGCTGTTGCAGTTCTTGCTGGTTGCCAGCGAGGTCGGGCAGTGAAAACGCTGGAGCTTTTAGTGGAGCGATCAGCCAGGTCTCCACCTGCGAGGGTAATGGGTCCAGCGCCGGCGGTGCTTCTGCGTGGGCATAGGCGGGTGGCATCGTGCCAAACGCTGTAGCCGCGAAGGTATCCGAGCCTTCCTCGATTGCGATGCGATGGTTTGTGGGAAGAGAGTCAAACTTCTGAATCAGGCCGCTTGGCCAGCGTACTGTCGCTTTCAGTGTTTGGCCTGGCTTGCCTATTCCGAAAAATAGTTCCTTGGAGTGTTGAGCGAGAAAGCCAGAGCCTGCCTGTAGATATTTTGTCTGGCGAAGCGTGCCTGTCTCGACGGTGATCGCGGCACCAATTGCATCTCGATTGCTCTTGTGGCCTCGGAGCCGAAAGACGATTGAGTCGCCGATGTCCTTCATCACGTTGTGCAGAATGCGCAGTTGGGGTGCGGTCCGGTTTCGGAGAATGACTTCGAGGCGGCCGTCGTGGTCGATGTCGGCGAGAGCAAATGAACGGCTGTCTTCGAGGAAATCCATGCCCACGACGCCGGAGACCTCAGAAAACGTGCCGTCGCGATTGTTTGCAAACATGACGTTGCGTTCGTGAGCGTTCCAGGAATTGTCTGATCGGATCAATTCATTGATCGCATTCCATCCATGTTCGTACGCGGTCGAAGGTGTGTTGTCTTCTGGCGATTTGGCTACCACCTGGCGCCAAAAGAAGCTTGCGATATCGTTTGGATCTGCGGCGGATATGTAGCCGTTTGCGACGTAGAGATCAGAGAATCCGTCATGATCGAAGTCCCAAAAATCTGACGACCAGGACCAGCGGCCCATTGCCACTCCAGCTTGTTGGCCGACGTTCTCAAACTTTCCGTCCCCACGATTTTGATAGAGGGCATTGCCTTGCGCGTGCCGCTGGTAGAGCTTACGGATACTTTGCGGAGCGGCCTGGTGAAATTGGGTCTGTTCCGAAACCCTTTGGCCTGCTGCCTCCCACATGCTTGCGATGTAGATGTCTTGTCGACCATCGTTGTCGAAGTCAGCCCAGCAGGCGCTCATTCCTGCACCTACATCCTCGATGTGGGACTCTTTTGAAATTACCGTAAAGGTGCCGTTCCCGTTGTTGCGGTATAGCTGGGAGATGCCGAAATCGTTGGCGATGGTTAGGTCTGGGAGACCTGTTCCGTTGGTGTCTCCCCAGGCACACGCAAAGCTGTAACGATTGTTGTCAGCGTTCAATCCGGCTGCTTCAGTGGTCTCTATGAATGTTCCATCTCCCGCGTTATGGAACAGGCAGTTTGGAGGCCCGTTGCGGGCGTCGTAGTAGGGGGCAGGGTAGTGATACTGATCGAGGCCCAGGTAATACATGTAGGTGCAGAAGTAGATATCGAGCCGTCCGTCGCCATCGTAGTCAGCGATGGCCGCATGCGTGAATGTGCCTTGAGGGGTGCTTGCAAACTTGAAGGCGTCGCGTTTGAGCGAGAACGTTCCATTGCCCTGATTCACAAAGAGGAGGGGACCGCTTCCGCAAACAACGAGAAGATCCTGTAATCCGCGGTTTTGAAAGTCTGCAAAGAGAGCGCACGCGGTGTTGTCGAGGACAGCAACGCCAGCCTTCTCCGTTACATCTTCGAAGGTGCCATCGCCCCGGTTGCGATAGAGGCGGTTTGGCAAGCCCGCAGGCTGACAGACGTAAAGATCATCGAATCCGTCGTTGTCATAATCGCCGGCGGCGACGCCATTATTGCTGTAAATGTCGATGCCGCTGGCGCCGTCCATGGTTGTTCGCCAGTAGTCCACGCCATGCAGCATCTGGCTTTTGTAAGACGCAGTTCCACCAAGTGCCTTGGAGGTCACATCGAGAAAGGCTGTTCCGTGTCCGACGCTTAATGTCTCTTCTGTTGCTCCCCAGTTCCTTACTTTCCATCCGTCGGGTTCATCGCGCACCCAGACGGTTTGCCAGGATCCAACTCGCTCTTCACGTCGCGTATCGCTACGGGTCGCGACGAGGTCATATCGAATCTGCAGCTGAAAGGTCAGAGGAGCAGCGCTAATCTCGTTGATTCCATAGATCTCAAACTCCGCTGTTTCGATCGCAGAGACGGGGCCCAACCAAAACTGGAGCTCTTTGAGAAATTGTTCTCGATTTAGGGGCGCGGGGGCAGCAAAGAAGTGCCTTGTTGCGTCGATTCCAAAGCCGGTGCGAAGGGGGACTGACTTGATGGGATGAAGAGAGGAAGCCTCGAAGGAGGTAGAGAGCAACCCGAGCACGGTCGACAGGCCATGGACCGAAGTCTTGAGCGACTGGCCCCATTGATTGAGGAGGGAATCAATCTCGAAGGCGTACTTCTCCGTCGAATACTCGTCGGAACCCGGAGCAACGAGGCGAAGGATGTCTGCCAGGGCAGATTGGGTCGGATAGTGGGGCTTGAGTCGAATATCGGCGAAAGGGAAAGCGGTCTGTTTCCCTGGCATGACGCGTGCAGGACCGGTCAAGAGCGGGCTTCCCCAGAATCTAGCGGGGCGGAGCAGAAGAGGAGCAAATCCGACACATCGGAGCAGCGCTCGTCGGGATAGTTGCGGTTTTTCGTTGCTTTGATCTGACATGGTTCCCGATGGATGAATGAAGCCGGCAAGGCGTCCGCAGAATATCACCCGATAACGATCTATGTTCGGGCCTGGTCGGACAGGAGCGAAGCCGGCTCCCGGAAAGGATTCAATTGCTGGGACAATTTGACGATCTCAATCTTTTGGTTGACATTGATTCAACGGTTGTACTAGTGTCTCGGTCAACCTAATTGCAAGCGGTTACATGTATCTCTGATTTTACTGAAGCACGTTCAGCACGGAAGCGGCTGCGAGAACTCATTTGTTATGGCAGCTACAAACTTATTGTCAATACAGATTAAGTCATCTGGTTGGCGCAAAGTCAAACTTTTGGTTGACATGACGCTAGTGGATGTTTTAGTGTTGCGAATCGCGATGTTGTAATCGTTTACACCGCGGTCAAAGATGGGATCAATTCCTGGCGAAGACCAGCTGATTAGAAGACACAACAGCGGAAGAAGACGGATTAACTTGGAGGATACTCGAATGGGTTTTGATGGTAATGCCCTTAGCTGGCTGAAGAGATGTGGCTACATAGTGCTTGCGTGCTTTTGCCTTCTCACGGTCACGACAAAATACGCAGCAGCACAGGTAGACGAAGGTTCAATCAACGGAACGGTTACGGACGCAACGGGCGCAGTTGTGCCGAATGCCTCGGTCACGCTCTTGAATACGGACGTAGGGCTAAGCCTCAAGGGAACGAGCGACAGCAAGGGTGGGTACACCTTTTCGCCAGTCAGAATCGGCCACTACTCCATCTCGGTCACCGCGCAGGGTTTTGCTAAGACGACTCAGCAGAATGTGACCGTCAACGTTGCGCAGGACGTGCAGGTCAATGTTTCGCTGAAGCTGGGTGCTGCGTCGGAGACGGTTGAAGTAACCACCGCGCCACCGCTGCTACAGACTGCGGACGCATCCGTCGGGCAAGTCGTCACGGAGAAGAGCGTCAACGATTTGCCACTTAATGGACGTAACTTTACGTTCCTTGCCCAGTTGGGTGCTGGAGCACAGACGCCACAGGCTGACACACGTGGAAACGCGGCGTCCGGTGCATTCTCTGCCAATGGTCTCCGTCCTGCTCAAAACAACTACCTGCTCGATGGCATTGACAACAACTCCAACGCAGTGGACTTCCTCAATGGAACAAACTTCATCGTTCTTCCTCCGGTCGATGCCATCTCGCAATTCAAGGTGCAGACGGCAGACTTCAGCGCTGAACTGGGGCGTTCCGCGGGTGCGGTTTTGAACGCTACGATCAAATCCGGTACCAATAGCATCCATGGCGCTGTATGGGAATTCTTCCGTAACGACAAGCTCGATGCGGCGGATTGGTTTGAGGACAATGCCGGAATCAAGAAAGGCAAGTTGAGGCAGAACCAGTTTGGTGCCTCGATTGGCGGTCCGATCCTCAAGAACAAGATTTTCTTCTTCGGAGACTACGAAGGCTTCCGGCGCGTCCAGGGAACAGTCGAGACGGGCACGGTGCCAACGACTTCCGAGGTCAACAGCGGTTTCACCAATCTCTCAGACATGATTTCGTCGCAGGCTAGTGCAGCTTCGCAGACCGATGATCTGGGCAGGTCGATCCCGCTTGGCACGGTTCTTGATCCTGCGACAACGCGCCTTGTAACTGCGACACAAGTGGATCCCACGTCCGGCCTGGCTGCGGCGAAGACTGGCTATGTTCGCGATCCATTTGGAACCTGCTCCCCTAACACGATGAGCTTCACGCTTGCAGGCTGCGGATTAAACACACTGCCAGCCAATCGGCTGGATCCTGTGGCTCTTAAGCTGCTGAGTCTCTACCCGGCGCCGACGAGCAGCGCGTTCACGTCCAACTTTGCGTCGAGCCCTGCTGTCTTTGAGCATAGAAACGCGTTTGATGTCCGTCTGGACATTAACCCTTCAGATAAAGATCAGGTATTCGGACGCTTCAGCTATGTAGACGATCCTCAATACATTCCGGGCATCTTCGGCGGAATCGCCGATGGCGGTGCGTTCCAGCAGGGTATTCAGGGTGCAACTTCGAGTCAGTCGGTTGTCGGCTACACGCACATCTTCACGCCGACGACGATCAATGTGTTGCATGTCGGGCTCAACCACCTGCACACCACCCGTTTTGGTCCGGAAGGTACGACGGCCGGAATTCCGGCTCAATACGGTATTCAGGGTATTCCGCAGTTTGCTGAGAATGGCGGACTTCCCTCCATCGGTATCGGCGGGTTGGCCACACTCGGCAGCAATGCTTTCCTTCCTTCTGATGAAATCAGTCAGACATTGCAGGTTACAGATGACTTTACAAAGGTTTGGCACGCTCACAGCTTCAAGGCGGGTATCGAATCACAGCATGTAAAGTTCTCCACCCTGCAGCCTGGCTTTTCACGCGGTAACTTTGACTTCAACGGCACCTACACAGATATTCCACAGCTCAACAATGGCGGGACCGGTCGTGCGCAATTCCTGCTCACTCCTCAAGCGTCCACGGTCGCAAATGGAGTCGACTACTCCGGTGGTTCAGACTCGATCAACGCGTCCAACATCAACAAGACCTATGATGCCCGGCAGTATCTCGCCGTGTACTTACAGGACGATTGGAAGGTCAACCCCAAGTTGACTCTCAATCTTGGTGTTCGTTGGGACTACTTCAGCCCGATCAGTGAGACCAACGGTGGTCAGGCCAACTTCGTGCAGAGTGGGCCACCGAACGGAACGCCTACGTTCCTGATCCCAGCCTCCGGCAAGGACAACCGCAGCCTCTCGCCCAGCTTCCTTACACTGCTGGCGAAGGATGGAATCGCTCTGGAATCCACCGACAAATACGGTCAGGGGCTGGTGCAGACGCAGAAGACCAACTTCGCTCCTCGCGTAGGCTTCGCTTACCAGATCAGTCCGAAACTGGTGATGCGCGGTGGTTTTGGTTTGTTCTACAACTCCTTTGAGAACCAGGGATACGGCCCCAATATTGGGGAGAACTATCCCTTCGTCTTCAACTTCAGCTACTCTCCGCAGACCGCCGGCAGCACTGCTGGTCTGCAAGCGGTATCTCCGATCAGCTACAACACCCCGTGGGCTGGCTGTACGACGGCTGGGCCCGGTGGTACTGCAACCATTGGTGCCGGTCTCTCCTGCGTGCAGTTCACGCCTACCAGCGTGAATGCTCAGGGCTTGGGACTGCAGGGTCTACAGTTCAACTACATCACACCGCGTACTTTGAGCTCGAACCTGACGTTCCAGTACTCGCTCACTCGCAGCTTGTCTGTACAGGCAGCCTATGTCTTTACGCAGGCCAAGAATCTGCAAGCTGGAATCGGTCAAAACAACGTTAGCGCAATTCTGCCCCAAGGTACCAACACAACGGATCAGACGGTCGCTGGTGCTGTTCCGTTCCCTGATTTCTCGGCAGGCGCGAGCTATCAGGCAACCATAGGTCAGAGTGACTATAACGGTCTGCAAGTGACGGTCCAACAGCAGTACTCGAATGGGCTCTCCTTCCTGCTTGCTTACACCTTCTCCAAGACGCTGGCTGACTCAGGCGACTTGCTGAACGGTGGAAGTCTGGGCGGGTTCCGTGCACCTTCGGTTCCGGGTCTGGGTCCCATGTTCGACTGGGGCCTTGCAGACTTCAATATCCGGCAGGTGCTGCATTTCAGTGGCGGCTATGATCTTCCAATCGGCACGAACAAGTACTTGCTCGGTTCAGCGAGCAAGCCGCTCAATGCTGTCGTCGGAGGATGGTCGGTTAACTGGATTGCCACGCTACAGGGTGGTCAACCCATCACGCTGTCCTGTCCCACCGGAACAACTGCGGGAACTGGTTGCTTCGATGTCAATGTTGCGGGACAGAGTCAGGATCTCGGACTCCATACCGACTCGCAAGGCAAGCTGAACTGGTTTGGGAATGCCAAAGCATTCCAGCAGCCTTGCGAACTGGGACCGAGTGGCCCCATCACGGAATCGCCTGCTGGTTGCATTCCTTTGACTGGCAACGCAGTTCTGGGTGGCAAGCCAGCTACCACAACGGGTCCTGGATTCCATCGTCTGGACTTCTCGCTGTTCAAGAATATCCCGATCAACCAGCGGTTCTCGATGCAGTTCCGGACCGAGTTCTTCAACATCCTCAACCACCCGAACTTCAATGCACCGAACTTCGGAGGCAACGGTGTTGTCGCGGTTTCGAATTCCGGCAACTTCAACAATCCCAACTTCGGCGAGATTGGATCCACGCGTGATGCTCCCTACGATCCGCGGCAGATCCAGTTTGCGCTCAAGCTGTACTACTAACGCTGGATGAGAAGCCCCGGAAAGGCACTGTACCCAGGTGCCTTTCCGGGGTTTATCTTTTTACAGAGCAGTTATCTTGCGTGGTGATGTCGGATGTGGATTGTGAGCACGAAGGCCGTGTACCGAATCGTTGTGGTTTCATCGGTGTTGGCGTGGGCGACGTACGGAGCCGCGCAGGACAATCTGCAGCAGAGGCAGAACCATCAATTTCAATCGGCTGTGGCGCAGTATAACGCCGGGCAGTATGCAGAGGCCGCCGCGCAACTGGAGAGGCTTGTTCCCCAGGTTCCAAACAACTTTGAAGCACAGGAACTGCTGGGGCTGGTGTATGCCTCCATGTCTGAAGATGCGAAGGCTATCGAACACCTTGATGCGGCAGTTCGACTGCAACCGAACTCCGCAGCTGCAAGGACCAATCTGGCCGCAAGTCTGAATCGTCTAGGACGGTCTGAATTGGCAGCAGAGCAATTCCGCAAGGCGCTTGCCTTGGCGCCGCGAGAATACAATACGAATCACAATCTGGGTGAGTTTTACATCCAGGCTGGAAAGGTGTCGGAGGGTCGCCCACTCCTTGAACAGGCGCAACATATCGATCCTTCCGCCTATGACAACGGTTATGACCTCGCCATGGCCGACATGCTTACGGGGCAGTTGGTGCAGGGAAGGCAGGTGGTCGAGAACCTCCTGCAAAAGAAGAACACAGGAGAACTCCATAATTTGCTAGCCCAGATTGAAGAGAAAGATGGCAAATTTGTTGCGGCTGCAAATGAGTACGAGGTTGCGGCGCACATGGATCCTACGGAGGACAACCTGTTTGACTGGGGCAGCGAGCTTCTGCTGCACCGGACGTATGAGCCTGCGATCGATGTATTCCGAGCTGCTTCGCAGCGCTTCCCGAATTCTCCTCGCCTGATGATCGGCTTGGGAATGTCTCTCTATGCTCGGGGACTTTATGCGGATGCAATCTCGGCGTTGCTGAAGGCCGCTGATCTGGCGCCGACGGAGCCGCGGTGCTACTTGTTCCTGTCCAAGGCCTACGACAGCTCTCCGAGCCAGGCAGACGAAGTAATCCAGCGTTTTAAGCGCTACTCCGAACTCGAACCCACCAATGCGCGGGCGCAGTATTATTACGCGATGAGTTTGTGGAAGGGAAAACAGGCCGATGGCTCAGGTCTTGATATTCAAGAGGTCGAGTCCTTGTTGGAAAAGTCGATTGCGCTCGATGGAACGATACCCGAAGCCCACATGCAGCTAGGCAATCTTTATGCCGATCAACATCAATATGAGAAGTCCGTACCTGAGTATGTCCGCGCGCTCGCACTGAATCCTAACCTTCCAGATGCGCACTACCGTTTGGGAACGGACTATGTCCACATGGGGAAAAAGGATCGCGCACAGGATGAATTTGCTGTGTATCAGAAGCTCCGCGCACAACACCTCGCCGAAGTCGACAAGGAAAGAGCAGACGTTCAGCAGTTTATTTATTCTTCGAAGGCTGCGCCTGGAAGCAAGCCTTGATACCTGAGCCGAGAGCGAACAGATGATTTAGAGGAGTTTGAATGGGGCAATCGTCACATAGCGGAACATTCGAAGCGCAAAGCAAGGAGATGAGGGATCTGAATCCCCGAGAGATTGCGTGGCGTCTCGCGCGGACCAGGCGTGAGTTTCTGCGCGATGCCGCGGGAATGGCCGCGGGAACAGCCTTCATGGGTGCAAGCCCTTTCGTGCATGCGGCGACCGCAAAAAAGAAGAGGAAAGTGATCGTCATTACGTTCGGTGGCGGAGCCCGTGATCAGGAGACGTTTGCCCCTGAGGGACAGATAAACATTCCGCATATGCTCGGAGATCTCATTCCCCAGTCGAGCTTCTTTACACAGGTTACGAATCATGGAATTCTCGGTCACTACGTGGCCACCGCCAGTCTGGCGACAGGCGTCTACGAGACTCTCAATAATTTCTCAGCGGTGCCACCGGATCATCCCACCGTCTTCGAGTATTTTCGCAAGGACCTTGGTCGCCCGGTTTCGGATGCTTGGGTAGTTGCGCCGAGCAATGGGTTCAATCGAATCGGAGAGAGCGGATGCCGGTCGTATGGTCCTGGGTTCGGTGCCAGAGTCATCCTGCCAAAGCATCTGCTCAGTGCGGCTGCCAGCGGCTCGAAGGTGGACTATAGCCATTTGCTCCACGACAACTATGAAACCCCTTTGTACGCTCCGCAGATCGGAGGCGGCGAATTCGAGTTGCAACAGCTGGATCAAATTTTGAAGCTCTCCGTCAATGACTTCATGGAACATGCAAAGACGCTGTCGAGTCCGGATGAACTCTCAGTGTTTATCGCGAAGCGGCTGATGCGGCAAGAGTCGCCAAGTCTACTGTGGCTCACGCTGCACGATATTGATGTGGCTCACTCCGGCGCCTTCTCGCTTTACGTGGATGCTATCCGCCGCACGGACCGGCTCTGTGCTGAACTTTGGAAGGCTGTTCAGGAAGAGCCGGAGTATATGGGAAATACAACGCTTCTTATCCTGCCTGATTTTGGCCGTGACGCCGACCAAGACTCAGGGGGGAACGGATTTCAGCATCATCGCACCGGTGATCCGGCATCTCGCACTACCTGGATGATGGCTCTGGGGGCAGGGGTGCGGCCGGGTGTGGTGTACGACAGTCCGGTGCAGTCAATTGATCTGGTTCCAAGTATTGGCGCCATGATGGGATTTTCGGCCGCACAGTCCCAAGGCAGATTGATAAGGGAGCTACTTTAGTCATGCAGCCACACGATCTCCAAGCCGATCAGTTCGTCGGGTACCCTCCTGAGGCAAAGAAGTTGGCGGTAGCCAATGTGAAGGCGTTTCAGCAATTGCCTCTCAGCTTTTTGCCCGGCCTGCTGCGGGAGGTGATCGAATACGACTACAAATTTCCTGCGGAACAGGCTGCGATTGATAAGGAACTCACCAATTTGAGCTCACTTTCGCCATTGCAGATCACGGAGTGGTTTCATGGGTTCGCTCAGCTATCGCTTTCTTCCAAGCTGGAGCATCTTGACTGGGTGAACCGGCCAGCGCAGTATATTGAGCAGGAATCCGCGTATCTCTGGACGACTCACCAACTCGATGCGTTTAGCGTGGCCGCGACAGCGTATGGCGATCGTCTGCGGACGGCAGTTCCAGTGGATAAGCTTCCCGTAGCCAGGCTGGGAATCGCCGTGATTGGACAGGGTGTCGCATCGTATGACTCTCCACTCTTTCGCGATCTGCGCGCGCACGGCACTTACTTTAGTCAGATCAAGGCAGAGAACGGCCTCGAACTTCTTATTGACGCCGTTGAAGACCGGGCGAAGGCCCATCCTATCCCCTACGGGCATTGGTATGTGGATGGAGGGCAGGCAGCCAGGCAAAGCCCAGCCTTGACGAACGTGTCCTACGCAGCATCGCAGCCCGTGCGCGACAACCTGCTGAAGTACATGCAGACAGAGATTGCGCGGCCGGGCATGGGGCCGGAGGAACTGCGAACCGATCTCGCTCGACTGTTGCCCGCAGACCTCGGTATGACGAAAGACGGGGACGCGGTTCTGGACCGGTTTCAGGTGAGGCTGTTCACAGAAGGCTCCGGCACCCAGATCTTCAGTACGACGTTTGCTCAATGGACAACGCGCGAGGCGCTGCGACGCGCCCAACCGCTGACGCTATTGGTTCGCTTTGCGCCTCGGCAAAGGCAGAAGCCAATGAACGAGTTACTCTCAAACACCAGCCCAAATCCGGAACTGGATCCGATCGGCTCCCTTGTCGATGCAGACATGGGTGCTTACTATCACTGGATCAATCAGCAGCGGCTGTTGGGAGCAGAGAAATCGTCCTTCCTTGTCTGGTTTGAGGGCCACAGCCAGGCCCTTGTGGTTGCTCCATCCTTGCCTCGGGGCGCGCAGTCAGATTCAGCCATGGATCTGAAGGGGCTGCTGTCGCTGGCTACAAGCTGAAGTTCAATTGATTGATGGAAGACAGGCTTCAGCGAAGTCTGGAAAGAGAGACTGCTCGGACGATGGCTCATTCTTTGGTATCCCCTTTCATGGGCGAATTTATGGGGACGATGGTCCTCATCCTGCTTGGCAATGGTGTTGTCGCCGGAGTGCTGCTGAAGCGCTCCAAAGCCGAGGGTGCAGGCTGGCTAACCATAGCGACGGCATGGGGCATCGCCGTCTTCGCGGGTGTCTTCACCTCGACGGCGTGGGGTAGCCCTGACGCGCACCTCAATCCTGCGATCACTGTCGCCGCCGCCATCATTACAGGCGACACACACAAGCTCGCGGTCTATATTCCAGCACAGATTCTCGGTGCAATGGTGGGCGCTTTTCTTGTATGGATCATGTACCTCCCGCACTGGGCTCCTACGGACGATGCTGACGCCAAGCTAAGCTGCTTCTGCACCGGACCAGCGATTCGCAAGCCCCTCGCCAACGTAGGAGCCGAGATCATCGGCACCTTCGTCCTGTTCCTCGTCATCTCAGCCATCACTTCAAAGGCTATTGGTGGAGAACACGGCGTTGCGATTGGCTTGTCACCGCTTCTCATCGGATTTCTGGTGTGGGGTATCGGCATGTCGCTTGGCGGAGTCACCGGTTATGCGATCAATCCTGCACGCGATTTCGGCCCGCGGCTCGTCCACACGCTGCTTCCGATTGCAGGGAAGCGGAACTCGGATTGGGGCTATGCGTGGGTTCCGATCGTCGGCCCGATTGTAGGCGCATCGCTGGCTGCGGTGATTATTCGTATCTTCGGCTAGCTAGCTGGTGTACACGTACCCAGAGGCAGTATTGCGGAAGTCCTCAATCTGAGACTGCTGCCAGGCTTCATCGCGCCCAAGCTCCGCCGCTAGACACGCAGCTACCGCTGGCGCGGCCTCGATCGCCGCTCTCGCATCCAGGAACAGTGCGCGCGTTCTTCGAGCAAGAACATCTTCGACGCTCCTCGCCATCTCATTTCGGGCTGCCCATGCGACCTCTGCAAGGCGATAAGGCAGCCGTGGATGAAGTATCGCCGCCAGCGCGTCGATGGCGCCCTGCTCGCTGCCATAAACGGCCAACTCATGTTCCGCATCGGAAGCTGCGGCTGCTGCCTCGCTCCATCCGTACAGCCGCAATTCCTGCGTCGTGGATGGCGTCTGTAGCAAGCCGGCAGCCTTTGCCGCAATGTTTACTGCATCCTCGCCCATCCGACGGTACGTCGTCCACTTGCCGCCTGTTACGGAAACTAATTTCGAAGGCGACACCAGCACTGTGTGCTCGCGCGACAGTGCAGCCGTGCTGTTCGCGCCCTGCTTGCGCACCAGGGGGCGTAGGCCGGACCACATGCTCAGCACCTCAGCATCCTTCGGCTTACGGCCGAAGTAGAGCTCGACATGGTGGCTAAGAAACTCAGTCTCCATCTCCATGGCCCGCGGCTCAAGCGACGCTCCTGTAACCCCTTCATCGGTTGTCCCCACCACGACCGCTCCGTGCCAGGGGATCGCAAAGAGCACCCGGCCATCCGCCGTCTTCGGAACCATCAAGGCGTGCGTGCCGGGGAGAAACGACTTCGGCAGCACAAAATGCGAACCCTGGCTCACCGTCAACATGGGCGGAGCGTGTGGCTCATCGAACGCCCGCACCACATCAGTAAAGACACCGGTAGCATTGATGACGACCCGTGACTGCACCTCAAAATCCGTGCCGGTCTCTTCATCTCGTACCACCACGCCTGAAACGATTCCATTTGTCTTCAGCAGGCGAATCATGCGTGCGTAATTGATCGCAACGCCACCCAGCGACTCCAGCGTCTGCGCGAGAGCGAGGCTGTAGCGAGCATCATCAAACTGGCCATCGAAATATTCCCCCCCGCCAGCGAGCTTGTTTGGCACGACGGTCGGTAGCATGACCTGAGTCGTGCGTGGCCCCATCATGCGTGATTTACCAAAGCTGGATTTGCCCGAGAGCGCATCGTAGGTCTTCAGGCCGATCCCATAAAACGGGACCTCCCACCGGGCATACGCGGGAATCACAAACGATTGCCGCCGGACCAGGTGGGGCGCATTGCGCAGCATCCTGCCACGCTCCTTGAGCGCCTCCAGAACCAGCGCAATATTGCCTTGCTGCAGATAACGAACGCCGCCATGCGCCAGCTTTGTGCTGCGGCTGGAGGTTGCCTTGGCAAAGTCCACCTGCTCGACCAGCAGCGTACGATATCCACGCGATGCTGCGTCGACTGCTGTTCCAAGCCCCGTAGCTCCGCCGCCAATCACAACAACGTCCCATGGGTGCGTCTCCGTCATCGCCTGATGTAGTGATGCCTCACGATTCATGCGGACTCTTCCTGACTCCAATTGAGCGAGCGGCCGACCGCTTCCTTCCACCTCGCCAACTGAGTCTCCCGCGCCTCATCTGTGATCGAGGGAGTGAAGCTTTCACCCTTTGCCCAGCGGGATTTGAGGTCCCCCAGACTGTCCCAATAGCCTGATCCGAGGCCGGCAAGAAAGGCTGCACCCATCACCGTTGACTCGGGCGTGCGCGATTGCACAACAGGCACGCCTAGCAAATCAGCTTGCATCTGCATCAGCAACTTGTTGGCAGATGCGCCGCCATCCACCCGTAGTTCGTGAATCATGATGCCAGAGTCCGCCTGCATTGCCGTCAGAATATCTGTAACCTGCAGTGCAATTCCTTCCAGCGTGGCGCGCGCGATATGGGCTCGCGTCGTTCCTCGGGTAAGCCCGATGATCAGGCCGCGCGCATTCGCATCCCAGTAGGGAGCTCCCATGCCGGAGAGCGCAGGAACAAAATAGACGCCACCATTATCTGGAACCGATGCAGCCAGCGCCTCGACCTCTGCTGAAGAGCCGATGATTCCCAAGCCATCGCGCAACCACTGTACAGCCGCACCGCCAATAAAGACGCTGCCTTCCAGCGCATACTCAACCCTGCCGTCGATCTGCCACGCTATCGTTGTCAGCAGCCGGTTGCTGGACACCACAGGTTTTTCGCCCGTCTGCATCAGCATGAAGCATCCTGTTCCGTAGGTGTTTTTCACCATGCCAGGCTTCAGACACATCTGTCCAAAGAGCGCTGCTTGCTGGTCACCTGCAATGCCGCAGACAGGCACTTCTGGCAGCAGAGCGCCCATCTTTACACACTCTCCGCTAGATGCCACGACCCTGGGCATCATGCTTCGAGGAATATCGAAGATCTCCAAAAGTTCCTTGTCCCAGTCAAGGGTATGAATGTTGAATAACAGGGTTCGAGACGCATTCGTAACATCCGTAACATGGCTGAGGCCATCAGTGAGTTTCCAGATGAGCCACGCATCCACTGTCCCGAAGCAGAGCTCCCCCGCTTCAGCCTTTGCGCGTGCTCCATCGACGTTATCCAGCAGCCATCGAATCTTGCTGCCTGAAAAGTAGGCGTCAAAGATCAGCCCCGTCTTGCGCTGAAAAAGCGGCTCATGCCCCTGTGACTTGAGCAGATCGCACAGCGGAGCGCTGCGACGATCCTGCCACACCAGCGCATTGAAGATGGGCTGTCCCGTCGCGCGGTCCCATACTATCGTCGTCTCGCGCTGGTTCGTTATGCCAACCGCTGCAATGTCCTGGGTCGTCAGGTGTGCTTGTTCCATCACGGCGCGTATCGCCGCCAACTGCGAAGACCAGATCGCTTCAGGATCCTGCTCGACCCATCCAGGCTGCGGATAGATTTGCGGGAGTTCACGTTGCGCGACCGCGAGAATCTTGCTGCTGCTGTCCACGATGACGGCGCGAGAGCTGCTTGTGCCCTGATCCAGGGCCAGAATTACGCTCATATCGAGAAATCTTTCTAAGGCCAGACTGTAGATCACGTATTCCAGAGGAGGGCGATTGAGCCCCAATGGAAATTCTTGATGTAAGCCTTTACATCACCGCGATTTTGTCGTTTAGTAGGTACTGCTGTCAAGCAGGTGTTTTTGGCGCTACCAAGTATTTGTGTGTTTTGAGAGCGCCGAATCGAATGTGCCCGGGACACTGATGGCATTGGAGCAATCTTGAGATCAACAATAAGTCGTGCAGTCCTCCTCGTTATTCTTTGCTTCATTCCTGTCTGTACGCTGGCAGAGGACATGCCTCATATCGAGAAAAAGGGCGGGCACTTTGCCATGGTCGTCGACGGTAAGCCCTTTCTCATTCTAGGAGCACAGATCAATAACTCAAGCTCCTGGGCCCGTACACTGCTGAAGGTCTGGCCTGCCGTCGAAGACCTTCATGTCAACACCGTCGAGGCCCCCGTGTATTGGGAGCAGATGGAGCCAAAGCAGGGAAGCTTCGACTTTGCGAACGTCGATCTTCTGGTCAATGGGGCCCGCGAGCATCACCTTCGCCTCGTTCTCCTCTGGTTCGGAACGTGGAAAAACGGTCAGGACCACTACGTACCCGAGTGGATCAAAACTGACCCTCAAAAATATCCGCGCGAAGTGAGTTCGTACGGCAAGATCCTTGACGTACTCTCGCCGAATTCTGCCACCAACCTTGAGGCCGACAAACTTGCGTTCGTCGCCTTGATGCGACACCTCAAAGCGATCGATGGCGCACAGCACACTGTCATCATGATTCAGGTGGAGAATGAGTCTGGTTCCATCGGCTCCGTGCGCGACTACTCTGCCGCGGCCAATCAACAATTCGCCGGAGACGTTCCGTCCACGCTCACTGCCGCTCTCCATTCCCCCGGTGGCACGTGGTCCAAGGTCTTTGGCTCCGATGCCGATGAGCGCTTCGCTGCATACTCTACCGCAAGCTACATCTATCAAGTCGCCAAGGCTGGCAAAGCCGAATATGCTCTGCCAATGTACTGCAATGTCTGGTTGACCTATCCAGTGGATGCACTTGAAAACCGCAATCGTGCGAGCGCAGGTCAGGAGTATCCCAGCGGCGGCCCTCAACAGGGCAACATCAATATCTGGAAGTCAGCGGCACCTGCAATTGACATCCTCGCTCCCGACTTTTACTCACACGATCATGCTTTTTACCATCAGGTGATCGCCGCTTATGGTCGTGACGATAACCCCCTCTTCATACCCGAGACATTGCTCTCCAAAGACTTTGGGAGCAACTTTTTTTACGCACTGGGCCATGGAGCGATTGGGTTCTCGCCCTTCGGCATTGACTACACCGACTGGACCATCACCGACGACAAAATTCCGACCTACCTCTCAGAAAATTACGCACTACTTTTACCCATGGCCAACGAGGTTGCCCAGCTAAACCTTGAAGGTAAACTTCAAACCGCTGTTGAGCAAAAGGGCATGCCGAGACAAAAGCTGCATTTTCCTGGAGTCGACGCTATTGTCTCCTTTGGCTATCCCCAGCGGGACGGAGAGATGCCGCCAGGCACTCCGGATGTCAGCGGCCGCGCCATGGTCGCTCAGCTTGGCCCATTCGAATTCCTCGTCACTGGTTTCGATGCGAGCGTGAGCTTTGAACTTGCCTCAGCAACGGGTGACAAACCTGGCAATGAACAAATCGAAATTCTGCGCGCGGAAGAAGGGCAGTACGTCAAAGGTACATGGCAGACCTCGCGCATCTGGAACGGCGATCAGACCGACCGCGGCCTCAACTTCCACAGCGGCAATTCGAGCGTCGTCCGCATTCGTCTCCACACTTTGCCGCTCTATGACGAGAGCGTACGTTCTCCCACGCAATAGCAA
>DATCDL010000397.1:0-4513 GCA_036510715.1 Acidobacteriaceae bacterium | reverse complement strand
GGCTGCGGTGTGAGGTTCGCCTGGGAGTTTGAAGTCGAGCTCGGCGGGATGGGCGTCGCGGTCGATGACGGGGAGGCTGGGGAGGTTGGCAGTGTGGCCAGCTTCGGCGACGACGGCGGCGACGTGCTCGAGAACCTCGTCGATGGTCATGGTGTAGATTTCGCGGCCGTTGTCGTAGCCGCTGGCGATGGAGTGCTTGAGGAAGCGACCGGCGGCCTGGGCGGCGAGGTAGTCGGTGATGACCTTGCCGTTGCGGCGCTTCTGCTCGATCCAGGCGAGGTTGGGCATGGCGATCCAGAGGGGCTTGCCGTTGACGGCGAAGCGGATGTCGGTGGCGTCGGCATGGCGGGTGGCGATGGCAACGACGGTGCCCTTCCAGACGCAGTGGAGGGGTTCTGAGGTCCAACGATCGATCGCTACAAAGTCTTCATACATGACCTTCTCAGGGTAGACGCAGCGTCGGGTCGAAGCAAGCGGAAGCGCAGCAAATTTTGGGGGTGAGTCTGCTAACCGTTGGTCGTTTACTCTAGTCCAGAAGAATGTCCCGCTAGAAACAGCTGAAGGTTTCATTCGATCTTGGATTCAACAAGGATGTGGTTATGCGCCGATACCTCGCTGTGATTGTCTCTCTTGTGAGCATTGTGTCATTTGCCCAAGGGCCGGCTCCGGCTAAGCCGACGCCGGATGTGCTGATCTTTGCCAATGGAGATCAGTTGACGGGAAAGCTAGAGCGGGTGACGGGAGGCAACGTTGTGTTTGCCAGCGAAATGGCGGGTGAGTTGACGATCTCGATCGACAAGATCAAGGAGTTGAAGTCGGGGGCAGAGTTTGCGTTGTTGCGCAAGGGTGAGCCAGTGGGCAAGACGCAGGTGCCGGAGGGTTCGGTGCTGGTGGCAGTGAGCAATTTGACGCTGACACCGCCGGAGGGGCAGCCTGTAGCCACCGTTCAGGCTAAGGATGTTGAGTATCTGATCGACAAGGCGACGTTCGACAACCAGTTGAACCGTAAGGCGGGGTTCCTGACGGGGTGGAATGGCACCCTGACGGGAGGGGTGAGTCTCGAGCGTTCCACGACAACGGGGACGACGCTGACGGCAGCGGTGGCGCTGGTGCGAGCGATTCCGACGGTACCGTGGATGCCGGCGCGGAACCGGACGAGCGTGGACGTGACGGAGAGCTACGGGAAGCTTTCGACTCCGGTGATTCCTCCGACGACCCCGGCGACGGGGCCGAGCGTGGTGCTGAATAGCATCTTCCATGCGGATGCGGAGCGCGACCAGTACTTCAGCCCGCGGGTTTATGTGTTGGCTGATACGGAGTTCGACCATGACTATGGCCAGGGCC
This sequence comes from Acidobacteriaceae bacterium, assembly GCA_036510715.1. Taxonomy (GTDB): domain Bacteria; phylum Acidobacteriota; class Terriglobia; order Terriglobales; family Acidobacteriaceae; genus Granulicella. The sequence continues at coordinate 3,169 of DATCDL010000397.1, read as the reverse complement.
TTCAGCTCCAGCAGATCTATGGCGGTGGGCTTGGATGGACCGCGATCAAAGACGCTAAGCAGGAACTGGATTTGAAGGTGGATGTTCACTATGAGAAGCAGCAGTACATTATGACGCCGGTGAACGGATCGGTTAGTGCGACTACGCCGAGCGTGAATATTATCGGGTCGTCGGTCTTTGAGCAATACAGCCGTCATCTGCCGAAGAAGATGCTGTTTACGGAGACGGCGACGATTCAGCCGGCGTGGAACGATTTTAAGGCGTATTCGGCAAATGTGACGGCATCGCTGTCGATCCCTGTGTTCAAGCGGCTGAGCGCGACGGTGATGACGACGGACAACTTCCTCAATGACCCGGCGCCGTACTACAAGAAGAACTCGTACCAATTCGTTACCGGGGTGACGTACATACTGCAGTGAGGCCTCAGAGGGGGTCTGGGATGTTCTAATGGAGAGATGCGAGCTCTAGGGCCGCGAGCGAATGTTCAGGAGTTCGGATTCGATGTGTGATGTGCGGAAAACGGCAGTGCGTTTGGTTCTGATGGGGTTGGCGGTTGTCCTGCTTGCCGGAGCCTTTACCCCAGCGAAGGCCCAGATGAAGAAGAAGCGGCAAGAGACGCACTCTCGACGCGAGACGAATGCGACGCGGCTGGCGCGAATTCAGCGCACGATTGAGGAGACGTACTCGCACCGTTACGAGGTGATCGGCGGGGGAGGTTTTCTGCGCTTCCGCAGCGGGGACTACACAAAGAAGAATAATGAAGTGAGCTGGGCGACGGCGCTGAACTACTACCTGAATCCCAAGCTGGCGATCGTGGCGGATGCTCGCGGGTCGTTTGGATATGCGCACCAGCAGCAGCCGCTGGTGTATCCGCAGATTGCCAAGCCGCAGATCAATGAGTACACGTTCATGGGCGGAGCCAGCTACAGGTTCTATGCGAAGGAAAAGGTGGCGTACAGCGTACAGGTCCTCGGCGGCGAGGCGTGGGGCATTTTTTCAGGCGGCGGCAAGGGACTCACTGGACCGCAACTGGGACTATGGGCCGATGGATTTCGGCCAGCGTTTTCGCTGGGTTTGAGTGCGGATTACAACCTGTATCCGAATCTTGCGCTGCGGTTTACACCGACGTATGTGGCTACTGATTTCGTTGGTGCGAATGGGAGCACGATTCAGAATAATGTGGGCTTTAACGCGGGCGTTGTCTACCGTTTCGGGAAGCAGTAGGGCGTTTGGGCTTGTAAGGACAGCGTTTTGCGGCGGAATACCCGAAGCCATCCGGGTCGAGGGGTAAAATAAAGACATGTCCAAAGGCTGGGAATCGAAGAGCGTCGAAGAGCAGCAAGCAGAAGCATCCGCCCCGAAAGCCTCAACCTCGGGGATGACTCCCGAGGCGAGGCGTGACGAGGCGGAGCGTAAGCGACGAGTGCAGGCTCTGGAGATGCAGCGAGAGCGTGTGTTATCGGAGCGAACCTCAAGTCCGCATCGTCGCAGCGCGTTGGAGATGGCGTTGGCGACCATCGAGCTTGAACTTGAGCAACTTGGATGGTCGATCAAGCTTTAGCTTTGGCGCTCAACTCCTGCGTGTGATGACGAAGGGGTTGGCCTGCGCGGTTGGGGTGAGAACGACCGTCTGGATACTCATGTGGGCTGGGCGGGTTGCAGCCCAGACGATGGCGTCGGCGACGTCCTCTGGTTGAAGCGGATCAATATTCTGATAGGTTTTGGCAGCACGCGCTTCATCACCGCGAAAACGGATTTTGCTGAAGTCGGTTTCCACCATGCCTGGATCGATGGATGTGACGCGGACGGCGGTTCCGTTGAGGTCGATGCGGAGGCCGTCGGAGAGGAAGCGTTCTGCGGCCTTGGTAGCGCAGTAGACTCCGCCGTTGGGATAGGCCGCGTGGCCGGCGATGGATCCGAGATTGATGATGTGGCCGTGATTGCGCTCGACCATGCCGGGGACAATGGCGCGGGTGACGTAGAGGAGGCCCTTGACGTTGGTGTCGATCATCTCTTCCCAGTCTTCGATGTCGTCCTGGTAGAGCTTGGCGAGGCCGCGGCTGAGGCCGGCGTTGTTGACCAGGACATCGACGGAGCGCCAGGCTTCGGGAAGATGGGCGAGCGTGGTGTGGACGGCGTCGCGGGAGCGGACGTCCAGCACAAAGTTGAAGATGTCAGAAGCTCCGGCGTCGCGGAGGTCGGCTTCCATGGCCTGGAGGCGATCGAGACGGCGGGCGCAGAGAAGAAGCTTTGCGCCGTGGCGGGCAAATTCCATGGCGGTTGCAGCGCCGATGCCAGCGCTGGCACCAGTGATAAAAACGATCTTGTCTTTCAATGAAGTGCTCAACGGTCTCCTCACTTTCTACTCTGGATATTGTTGCATCTTGCGCTAACGCACGAAGACCGCGAGAGGCTCGCGGTCTTCGTGAGATGAAACTTTGAGACGTTACTGCGGGTTGTTGGACGGGGGTGTGGGGGCGTCGGGCTGGGAGGTCTGAACGCCAATCTCCTGGCCGGAGACGACCAGGTTCACGCGACGATTCTGGGCGCGTCCAGCGGCTGTGCCGTTGTCTGCAACCGGGTCGGCCTTGCCGTAGCCAGCGGCGGTTACGTTGGCTGCGGGAACGCCGTTCTGGACGAGGAAATCATGCACGGCGTTCGCGCGGTTTTCGCTTAGCTTCTGGTTGTAGGCATCGCTGCCGACGATGTCGGTGTAGCCCTCGACCTGGACCTTGAGTCCGGGGTAGAGCTGAAGGATGGTTGCGACCTTGGCGAGCGAGACCTGCGTGGCTGGTTTGAGGGTGTACCTGGCGGTGTCGAAGAGCACGTCGCTCATATTGACGATGAGGCCTCGGGCGCTTTCGGTGGTGGCAAGGACGGAGTTGAGTTGAGCGCGCAGCTTCTCGCGAGTGGCTGCGGCTTCCTGCTGGCTGGACTCGGCCTGATGGTGGGCCTCGGCTGCCTGGGCGCGAGCGTTGGCGGCGTCGGCATCGGCGCGGGCCTTGGCTGCCTCTGCCCTTGCCTGTGCTGCCGCTGCGGCATCAGCGGCAGCCTGGGATTGAGCAGCCTGGAGTTGCGATTGCTGTGCCTGGAGTTGCGATTGCTGTGCCTGCTGTTGAGCAGCTACCTTCGCGTCCTGGGCCTCCTGCTGACGTTCCTGAGCCTGTTT
>DATCDL010000396.1:0-4111 GCA_036510715.1 Acidobacteriaceae bacterium | reverse complement strand
GCGGCGGTTCCAGGGCAAGGTGCGGCTGGTGTTTCAGCCAGCGGAAGAGGGTGGGCGCGGAGCGATGCGGATGATGGCGGACGGACTGCTGGAGAAGTATCCGTTCGATGAGATCTATGGCTGGCACAACTACCCGTACGCTCCGTTGGGGGAGTTTTCGATTTGTCCGGGGTACATGATGGCGGCGGCTGATTTTTTTGAGGTGCGGCTGACGGGCAAAGGTGGGCACGCGGCGATGCCGCAGGTGTGCACGGATGTGATCGTCGCGGGATCGCAGTTGGTGAGTGCGTTGCAGGGTTTAGTGAGCCGGGAGATGGATCCGCAGGATGCGGTGGTGTTATCCGTGACTACCTTTCAGTCTGGGACAGGAGCGTGCAACGTGTTGCCGGCGAGCGCGATGCTGAATGGGACGGTGCGGACGTTTAAGCCGGAGTTGAGGGATCGCATGGAAGCGAGGATGCGCGAGATGGTGAAGCACGTTGCCGACATGTTTCGGATGCAGCATGAGTTTGTGTATAAGCGGCTGATTGATGCGAAGTTCAATCATGCGGAGAGCGTGGAGTATTGCAGGGAGAGTGTCGTGAAGTTGTACGGGGATGACAAGTTGAAGACCGAGCAGCCGGTGACGGGAGGTGAGGATTTTGGATCCTTCCTGGAGCAGCGGAAAGGAGCGTTTATGTTTGTGGGGCAGGGTGAGGGGGACCGCACTTCCGCGCATAGTCAGGGGCTGCATACGTCGCGGTTTGATTTTAATGACGCGGTGATTCCGCTGGCGGTGGAGTACTTTGCGGATTTGGCGGAGACGCGCGGGGCGATGGACTAAGGCGTTGGCGCGGGCGGGCTACATGTAGTCGACGCCGTACTGGACGGGGATCTGGGTGAAGGCGATGCGGGTGGGGGCGGAGTCGCGGGCAGGGAGCATGCCGGCGAAGTGTAGCGTGGTGTGGCCGTACTTCAGGTTGAGCTTGTCCATGGTGGCGGAGAGTTGATTGCGGTTGCCGGGCTCTTCGAAGAGGGTGGATTGCGTCTCGTCCTCGGGGATGAGGTTGCGGAGAGTGATGCCGACGAAGAAGGGTTTGGCGTGCTCGGGGCCAGTGGGTTGCTGCTTCCAGCAGCCTTGCAGGGCTTCGAGGAGAGATAGCGTGTCCTGGCAGGGGCGGAAGCGCGCCTCCATGCCCCAGCCGGTTTGGGTGAGACCGCTGAGGTGCTTCTTTACGTTTTCAGCGTGGGCGGCCTGTTCACGCGAGAGGGAGTACTTGATGGTGACGGCGAGGGAGCCGGTGAAGAATTTCTCCATGCGGAGGCGCATGGCGGCCTTGTGGAGGAGCTTGTGGGCAACGGCCCAGGCGCCTTCGGGTGTGCGGTGTTCGGGGGCCACGACGTGGGAGTGGCCGAGGGACTTCTGGATGTCGGCGGCGATGGGTGCGCCGTCGTCGCCGGTGTCTTCTCCGCGGAGCCAGTGGTACATGCGGTCGCCCCAGACGGAGTCGAAGAGCCTGTGCATTCCGGGGCGGTCAAGGGCCAGCAATTCAGGCATGGTGTGGATGCCCTTGGCCTTGAGGCGGACTTCGGTGCGGGCGCCGATGCCGGGGAGGTCGCGGAGTTCGAGGTGGGCGATGGCGCGGGGAAGCTGGCTGGGGAGAAGTCCGATGAGGCCATCGGGCTTTTGCATGTCGCTCGCGATCTTGGCGAGATAGCGGTTCGGCGCCATGCCGATGGAGCAGCGGAGGGTGCTGCCTACGTCGTCCTTGATGGCCTGCTTGATGGCTAGCGAAATCTGTCGAGCGGCGGGTGGGTTGCGTTCGCGGCCGAGGAGTTGGCAGACCATCTCGTCGATGGAGGGGGTGTGGGCGACGGGGCAGATGCGCTCGACGGCGGCGGCGATTTTGTGGGAGTACTCGGCGTAGTTGGCATGGTTGCCGTTGACGAGGATGATGTCGGGGCAGATGCGCTTGGCTTCGCTGACGCGGGTGCCGGTTTTGATGCCGAGGGCCTTGGCCTCGTAGCTGGCGGCGATGAGGGAGGTGGTGTCGGCCATGGTGGGGACGACGCCGGTGGGCTTGCCGCGGTATTCGGGATGGAGCTGCTGCTCTACGGAGGCGAAGAAGCTGTTGAGGTCGATGTGGAGGAAGCCGAAGAGGTCGGGTTGAGTTTCGGCGGGCATTCTGAGAGTGGATTATATTCGCCGGGTATTCGCCTTTGCGGAAATGTTTTTGGGGAATTTATCGTGAGCTGAGGCACTTGAGGCAGTGCCTGGACTGTAGAGAGGTGCGCGCGCTGCCGATCCCGGCAGAATGCAGGAGTCTTTCGACTGCGGCGGCGAAATGCGCCGCCTCCTGTCGAGATGACAGAGTTTTGGATAGGCAGGCCAACGGGATATCCGTGGATCGATTTCTCCCGGGCTACTTGGCGGCGTCTATCTTCAGGGTGAAGTGGAAGCTGTTTTCGCTATCGAAGGAGCTGATTTCCTTGGACTTGGAGCGGACGCCGTTGGAGTTTGCCCAGAGTTGGTAGTCGGTATTCTGGGAGAGGTTGCCGAAGCGGAAGTTGCCGCTGTTGTCTGCGATGTAGGTGCGGATGGAGTTGGAGTGGGAGTCCTTAAGGTAGACGACAGCGCCTGCGATGGGGACTCCGGTTTTGTTGACGACCTGGCCCTGGGCGATGCGCTCGATGGGCGCTCGCTTCTGGGTAGACGCAGGTAAGCTGGCGGTTGCGAGCACGACACCGCAAGCAGTGAATGCGAGGCCAAGTGACAGGACAATATTCAGATGGACGGCGAATCTACTCGTCTTCTTCATCAACGACATTTGGGGTCTCATCTTCATCATCGTAACCCTCTTCATCGACAGGGGCTATTTCCAAGGGGTCACTGGAGACGATTTCGAGATCAGTCCCACATTCATCGCAGGTGATGATCTCACCTTCTTCGACGTCGTCGACATCGATGTCCAAGGGATTGTCACACTCTGGGCAGACGACTGACATACACGTTCTCCTCTGTTGGGGCTTGAAGCCGCTGTTGATGGTGGTGCGCCTGACGCTAGTACCATGGTGGTGTCAGTACAAGCTTCTTTCTAGTACTAGCGTGCCTGTGGCGGCTCGTCAACCTTGAGGGGCAAACAGGGCTTAGATAGGGTGTTAACAGATGTACGGAGGCTGGGATGAAGCGAATTGTGTGTGTATGCGGGTTATTGCTCTATGTGGCAGCGGTCGCGGGTGGACAGATGCAGTCGACTTCTCCCCTGGCACCGTTGCCGGTGAATCCGGCGGTGAAGCGTGCGCTGGCGGGGATTTCGACGGAGCATGTAAAGGCAGATATCGAGAAGCTTGTGAGCTTTGGGACGCGGAATACTCTTTCGAGCATGGACACGGAACTGCCTCCGGGGCAGGGAGTGAGTGCGGCGGCGGATTGGATTACGAGTGAGTTCAAGGAGATGTCGGCGGAGTGTGGCGGGTGCCTGGAGGTGAAGCGGGATGAGTTTATGCAACCGACGCAGACGGGTGGGTATGGCCGCGTGCCGAGGCCGACGAAGCTGGTAAATGTGTATGCGATTTTGCATGGGACGGATGGGGATAAGGCGCCGTGGGTGCTGGTGACGGGACACTACGATTCGCGCGCGACGGATGTGATGAATGACAAGCTGACGTCGCCGGGGGCAAATGACGATGCCAGTGGAGTGGCGGTGTCGCTGGAGTCGGCTCGCGCGTTGAGCGGGTTGAGTATGGCGGGCGTGAAGCTGACGGGAACGATGGTGTTTGCGGCGGTGGCGGGGGAAGAGCAGGGCCTGTTGGGGTCACTGCACCTCGCGCAGTTGGCGAAGTCGGAGGGATGGCCGCTGGAGGCGGTGCTGAATGACGACATCGTCGGTGGGGATACGACGCCTGGCGAGACGGGGCAGGACAAGGATGCGGTGCGGGTGTTCAGCGAGAGCGTGCCGGCGACGGCGACTCCTGCGCAGCAGCAGATGATGCTGGGATTGGGCGCGGAGAATGATTCACCATCGCGGGAGTTGGCGCGGCAGATTGCGGAACTGGCACCGTCGTACTTCAAGCCGGAAGCGGTTCAGCCGCCTGCGAAGAATGGAGTCCGGAGCCAGATGATGCGGTTGAT
>DATCDL010000395.1:0-4515 GCA_036510715.1 Acidobacteriaceae bacterium | reverse complement strand
TTACGCCGCCTCTAAGGACAGCGCTGCGAACTAACGAGTTGATCCGTTGGCGTCCACCAAGAGTCTCGTCCGGCTAATCGCCTGCAACTTTTCGCGACGCGGTATTGTAGGGTTTCCCAGCCACGGCTTACTATCATCTTGCTGCAAAGAGTGCATTGATCTTGTGATACTGTCCCGTCCACGCGCCAGTCTCTGCGCCGCAGGAGTACTCGGAGGTATGAATGCAAAGGATAGCTATTTTGGGTGGTGGTATCGCGGCCCTGAGTGCAGCTTTTGAGCTGACAGAAGATCCCGGCTGGCAGCAGCAATATGAGATCACGGTTTATACCCTCGGGTGGCGTCTGGGTGGCAAGGGCGCCTGCGGGCGAAATCAGTCCTACCGCAATCGCATTGAAGAGCACGGCATCCATCTCTGGATGGGCTTCTATGAAAATGCCTTCAATCTCATGCGTCACGTTTACGACGAATGTACACAAAAAGGATTGATGCCGGGCACTCCGTTTAAAAGCGCGGAGGACGCATTTACCCCCATGATTCACGGTGTTCAGGCCGAGGCTGTTGGCCCGCAATGGAAGCTCTGGGACGTTCCCTGGCCCGCATCAAATGACTTCCCCGGACAAGACGAATTGTTCGACGGCACCCATGCTCCTCCCACTCCGTGGGATTTCAGCAAAAGAATCCTTGAAGAAGTGCGACTTCAATTCCAGGACATCGCTCAAAAGCGACCCTTTCTCGAAATTCTCTACCAGGCATTTGCGGGAGAGCTCGCAGATACCGTTGGCGGCGCCAGCACCGCCGTTCCTGTCGTTCCCACACCGCCCGCCACATGGCTCCACGCGGCCCTCTCATTCGCCAATCATCTCAATCAAGATGTGCAATGTCACACCGTCGAAGAGCGCGCGATCATAGGCTCACTGCTTCAGAAATTCCTCGCAGAACTGCATCGCGCAACGGACGGCTTGCTCGCTCAGGACGATGAACTGCGCCACGCCGTCATTGTGATTGATACCTTCCTCGCCATCGTGATCGGAATGAACACCGACGACGTGTTGTGTAAGGGATTTCTCTCGATTGATGATGTCGACTTCAGTGATTGGCTCGCCCGCCATGGTTGCTGCTATCCCGCCTCCGCGATCGTGAAAGGAATCTACGATGGCCTTTTTGCCTATGAGAACGGCGACCGCGCACTCCCCCGCATCGCCGCCGGTTCGGCGCTCTACACTTTCCTGCGACTCGCGCTGACCTATCGCGGCGCCGTGATGTTCTGGATGAATGCCGGCATGGGAGAGACGATCTTCAGCCCCATCTACCTCGCGCTTTCGCAGCGCGGCGTGAAGTTCAACTTCTTTCATAAAGTCACCAACCTCGGCGTCTCTGCCGACGGCAAGCAGATCGATACGATTCTGATGGACGTGCAGGCCACGCCTAAACCCGAACTGCAGAACGGCTATGACCCACTGTTTACAGTGAAGGGAATTCCGTGCTGGCCTTCAGAGCCGTTCTTCGACCAGCTTGTTGAAGGAGATGCCATCCAGCAGTGTGTGAATGGCAATCTCGAATCCTGGTGGAGCGACTGGAAGCCGGTTGCAACTCGAACCCTGCAGCGTGGCAACGACTTTGACCTCGTGGTGCTGGCGACGTCCCTCGGCACAATCCCGCACCTTTGCGGAGAACTCATCGCACGCGATACCACGCAGGCCTGGAGCAACATGTGTACTAACGTGCAGGCCATCAAGACGCAAGGATTTCAGCTCTGGGCGAACAGGGACACAGCGAGCTTTGGGTGGACACGTCCGCGCGGCATTCTCTGCGGATATGTTGAGCCCTTCGACACCTGGTCCGACATGACGCCGCTGTTGCCGTATGAAAGCTGGCTGCCGGCAGACAACGCGCGACAGTCAGCCTATTTCTGTAACGCCTATCTTGATCCTCTGCCCGAAGCGCCCTTCTCAGATGCCACCTATCCGGCACGGGAGAAGGAATGCGTCGTGCAGAATTCTCGCTCGTTTTTAAATGAGAACATCGGCGTGCTCTGGCCAGGGTCGATGCAGCAGGGAACCTTCGATCTCGCCTCGCTGGTTTCGCTCACAGACGCCGAGGGCGAGGCCAGATTCCGCGAGCAATTTTTCCGCGTTAACATCGATCCAAGTGAACGCTACGTTTTGAGTCTGCCCGGCTCAACAAAGTATCGGCTGGCGCCGGGTGACTCCCGATTTGGCAACCTTTATCTCGCGGGAGACTGGACCCTCAGCGACCTGAATGTCGGCTGTATCGAGGCGACCGTTATCTCAGGGCGTCTAGCGTCGCGGGCAATCAGCGGGAGGCCTGCTTTCATCTACGGGTCCTTCGGAAGCGCGGTCGCCTGACGGCCCGTGCAGCTAGAGTTCCGAGTCGGGTATGACGGTCGCTATGGCATAGGCATCCACCGACCCGTTCAGCAGATTCCCGGGTCGGTATGTGGGATCTCGATCCATCCGAATCTTGACGGTGTTAGAAAGCACAGCGTTCGCCGGGACCGTTCTATGTTTCGGCAAACCCCACGGAATAATCTTCCATTCGTCATGAGCGGCGCCTGCAGGATTGAAGGGCTTGGGCATGAGACAGGCGTCGACTGCTGTCTGATCGAAGACCAGGCCTTGCGCCGCGGCATTGTCGATCATCCAGCGCAAGGTAATGTTGGAGAGTTCATTTTCGGAGTAGCTTCCTCCTACATCACAATGCACGCCTGGAAACCACACCTGCTGCACCTTGTCATCATTGGCTCGTGGAGTTCCATCTGGATTTGTCCACAGCGTAGGGAGAAAGGAGGCCCGTCGCTCGTCAATGGCAATCGCGTGAAATGCCTTTTGAATACACGGATTGAGCGTCGTGTCGAGGAACCCGTATTTGTCCTCGTCGAAAATATTGAACAAGTGTCCCGGAACGCCAAGCGCCCCGACCGTATCCCACACACCGACCATTCGAATGGTGACATCTACCAGGCCGTAGTCCGCATTCAAGAGATCCTTAGCTGCCAAGCGCTGCGTGCGGTCGGTAATTCGATAGGCATTGAAGATGCGCGGAACGGTCTGGTTATCCAGGTTCCTGTTGGGCACGCCGAAAGACGCGATCATCCCGCCCAGACTTCGGGCTGTGTAGGCGCCCCGACTGAAGCCAAAAATATAAATCTCATCCCCTGGATCCCAAACATAGGAAAGAAACGCATAGCCATCCTGGATTTTTTGGAACAAGCCGACACCCATGCTTCCGCCGAAGAAATGCTCGAAGGCGGTACCATCTGTGCCCACGCCGCTGTCGTAGTACTTCAATTGGGAAGGATCGTCGTGCAGCAATTCGTAGAGCTTGCGAACGTTCGTGTCGTTGGGTTGGGCTGCGGGGCCGTGCGGTGTGTTCCATGTTCCATCAGCGCATAAGATGATCTTCTTACTCACGATTCCCCTCCGTTTCATACCGCCAGGAACTCGACTCCCACTGCCACCTAACTATGCGATAGCCTTGCTACCGCCTCGTCGACCGAATCCGTCAAGGTGCTGCTCTGACCGTTGAGCTGTTCCCGCAAAGTCCTATATGTCTCCAATGATTTCTGCTTATCACCGGACAACTCGGCGAGGTTGGCAGCAATGAAGTTGTGAACGATATCCCGGTGCTTCATATCCTCCGCTGTGTTCTGTTGATCGTCAAGCCACAAGTAGGTCTGCCAAGCGTCGGCGGCGGGAACCGCGGAAAGAGATTCGGTCAGCTCCGCGTGGTCGGTCACGGAGGGATCGCAACAGAACCCCATGATCCGATGCTTGTCCTCCGCGTCGAGGGGCTCTCCGTTCTTCCGCATCTCGTTGAGGGCTCGCACGAGCGCCGTCCTTGAGCCGGGCTCGTCACGATCTCTGAGGCCGCCGAGTTGCAAGGTCCTGACAAAGGCACGCGCTTTGCCGGTTGCGACGGCGATGTTGAAGTGTTGAATCGCATTGGCGAGACTCCCGCCGTTCAAGGCAAGCCAGCTTCCCAGCATGGCGTTCCCGTAGACATTTGAGAGATCAGTAGCCAGGGCTGCGCGGTAGTTTCGTTCCGCCATCGCATTGGGAGGAAACTCTCGCTCCGCAATGTGCTGATTCAGCCAGTGCGCCCAACCAAGATGCGCCTGCACGTCGGCTGTCACCGCGCCCTTGGTGCGGACAAGCGCAGCATCGAGAATGGCGATGATCTGATCCAACTGCGAAGCGACGGCTGCACCAGGGCCCTCTCCCGGCTTCAGGTAGACGTGGTAGTCCTCAACCCACAGCAGCGTGTTCTGAAGCTGCTGGTCGAGCGCCGGTCGATAGAGCGGCTCTGTCTTCAGGATGTCGGCGTAGCTCTGCACGGACGCCTGGTAATCTCCCTCGCGAGCCTGCGACTGTGCGACGGCCATCTGCGAGTCGACCTGGGCGTTGTGGTGGAAGTGATTCTGGATGTTGCCGAAGAATCCTGTCATCGCCCCGATGAAGGCGAGCACCGCTGAGATTCCACCGATCCATGCCAGGA
>DATCDL010000394.1:0-3421 GCA_036510715.1 Acidobacteriaceae bacterium | reverse complement strand
ATGCGGATGCCGGCGAAGATCAGTCCGCCAAGACAGATGACCGCACCTGCGTACATGGCGAAGGTCTTGAAGGTCGCCATCAAGGTAGTTGCCCCGGAGAAGTCCATCGTTCCCTGGGCGCGAGCAACGCTTGAGATACCCGCAAACGAAAGCGCTACGAGTGTGGGGGCTGCTGTGCGGAGGAGTTGCGTGAGGAATTGCTTTGAGAAGGTTTGGGCCAATCGCTTGGCGAGATGGGTGGTCTTATGGGATAGAGTGACAAGCCTGCGCTGGGACATCTGCACCTCCTGCGACCTGGAAGGCCGCGATGTGGTGCCACGCTAAAGCAGGATTTGACCCAGCGTCCAACGACTTTTCCGAAGTCGACGTTTCCAGATTGGAAACGCTGAAGAAAGGAAGGTCGGTCGCAGACTCATCTTCTCAGCGATAGAGTCGCTAATTTGTGGCAGGAATCCAAGGTCCTCCCGGCTTCCAATGGGCGCCTGAAATAGATGTGCGCATCACCGGCATTAGGAACTCGCGCAGGTCGGAGACCAGCGGGTGCATGTCAGTAGGAGCGGCGTGCATACGCTCGCGGTTAAGATATGCGCGCCAGCGTGCCGCCCATTGTTCCGCGTACTGGTCCGTCAAACCGGTCGGCGTGCCCGTCGGGAGCGGAGTATTCCGCCGCTCAAAGGTACGCTGCATCGCGGCAAACAGACTGGCTTGTTCAAACTCAAAGGTTCGCGAGATAAGCCAGAGATCATAGAAGTCTTTGAGTCGGCTGTTGGCGATGCCCAGGGTCACCATTGCATTGAACTTCTCGGCAACTACCGTCTCGACTGGGTAGCTGCGAATATGGGGCGACGGAAAATCCAAGAGGGACGGGTAATCGGTCTCAACTGGCCCAGGTGTAATGATGTCCCCGAAGCCGATATCTACCTGAATAGGGATGCGTGCGCGATCAATCGTCGCGCTTGTCTGGATGCGAACGCCGCCATATTCGAGATCTTCTCGGATCGGCGATGCCGTAAGCCGCTCGGTATCAAATTGAACGCCATCGTCTGGCACGGAGGTCGAACAGATGTCCCTGAATGTCAGTGCCAGCGCCTCTGGACTGCTATCACCGTAGCCGAGCAGGTCCAAGTCCCGAGTCGGACGGAAGGGATCGGGGATCCATGTCACAAAAAGCAGAGCGCCTTTGAGGACGAAGCGGTCACGATGCGCGGACAGGCTGAGACGATAGAGCAGACGCTCCAGAGCATAGCGCGTGAGGAGAATCTGGTAATCCGTATTCTCCGCGCGGGACCGTTGAAGCAGTCTGGCACGCACCGAAGCGCCGATATTGCGAGCATCACGCGCCATCTGCTACGACAGCCTCCACATAGGGACGCATGACCGTCCAAACTCGTGCTTCCTTGGCATAGTGCCACAGTTGGTCCGCCGTACATTTATGATGCCTGATGCCTTCGCGCAGGCCTTCCATCGCAACATCAATGCCGATTTTATTGCGATAACGGAAGCAATCGACGACCGTTCGCGCGGGATTCGTGACGAGGATTTCGCGCGATAAAACGGGATAGCGTTCCACACCATCTGCCATAGACGCGCCGCTGAACCGCACAAATCGAATCGGAGGGTAGCTGATGGTGGGCTTCCAGGCCGTGCGTTCGATTGCCATCCACACGGCAGAGGGCATTTGCAGCGTGAGGGTATGAAACTGGAGCGCTGAAATCAGACAGATGATCCCTTTGGGAACGAGAACGGAAGCCTCGATCAGCATGTGAGCTGCGTCGATGGGAGCGTCTGGGAGCTGGTACAGGCCTCGTGCAGGCCGAATAACCCGTTGCTCTCGGACGAGGCGAGCGAGTGTCTCGGGCTCGATTCCTTTTGCGATGAAATCCTTGAGACGCAGCATTCCGCTGGCTCCAAGGAGGCCAAGAGCGCGTTCTTTTTGCGTAGACAGCATCGTGACAATTCCTCTGCTAATAATATCAATAGTATAGGTTTCATCACAATAATTGTGGCTGCAGCCACCATGCATCGGCATCACATGGGGTATCCATTACTGACAAGCAGAGGGCTTTCGCGAGATCACGAAGTGCCAGCGATGGAGGCGAGCCGCTTTTCAATCAACGGAACCCGCTCACTATCCAGTACAAATCCCGCCAGCACGTCCATGAAGCGCCGCTCGGCGAGCAGCGACTTGGCGGCATCCGCAAGATAGGCGCGGAGTTCTGGCGCAGCAATCCGAAGCTCCTCCAGAAGGCTGTCTCTTCCTCCGATCACGACCACGAAATCTTCAAGATCGTGGCTGGCCTGAAAGTCCATCTTGCCTCGTGTGCGAAATGCTTCCATCTTGGTACCAAGGAAGAAGGGCGCAGTAATGACGCGAATCATGAGGCTGCTCGGCAGAGTCAACGGAGAGGCATACTTGATTGCGGATGCGTAGCAGCGATTCGTAAACCCAAGCGCTGCTTCCTCGATCGCTATGACGTCGAGAATCAAAGAGCCGTTATTGCTGGCTGCACTGTTATGCCGCCACCCAGTGCAAGGTAGTCCCGCCACTTGGTGAGTGGCGCTGCAAAGTTATCCCACCACCTATTTCATAGGTATCCCCACAAGCTGGTCGCGGGCGATCAAAGTTGTCAAAACGACTTTGGGGGAATCTCGCCTGCAACCTCTACCTTTCTCGATGAGTGACTTGGCGATTTGGCGTAAACCCAGACGCGTAACGGACGTTTATTAGGCCCTCTGCTCGGCCTGGAAGCCAAACTCTGCGTGTCGCGACTTGGGAAGTGCTGTTCCGCCGACCGGATGGGCTTTATGTCATGATGGGGAGCGCGGCGAGTATTATGAAATCGCATCCTACATCTGAGGAGAGGACACGTTGCACGAGAAAGCGGCCGAACCGCTCACTGACAGCTGGCTCCCGGAAACGGCGTTTCCGAGGACACAAATCGGAATCAGCATTGCGAACCCGACTCACCGTCGATTGGTTGAAGGAGTCTCTGCGCAACTCGGGTTACTGCCCATCTTTCTGGAAGAAGCGGATTTGGCTCACCCCGAGCGTATCGCGGAGATGGAAATGCTGATCGCGGACGAAGCTATTGCTCTTCGCTTTCAGCAAGCGGCGGGTATCCCGGAAGATCCGGGGGAAGGCATCCGACTGGCAGTCGTAGCTGCCATTGCAGTTTCTACCCAAAGCATCCCTATCCTTCCTGATCGTAATCGGGAGCGCCCCTTTGATGGCTTGCTGGCGTTGCCGCAGCAACCCGCCATGGTGCTCGCACAACTCAGCGTCATCCTCTATGCTCACCGCGCTTACATCTATCGCTTCGAATCGGCCTTAGAGGAATTGCGCCTAAATCGAAGGATCTTTCGCTCAGTCACGAGCGGCATCGTCGTTGCCAGTGCTACGGAGCCGGAAAACCCGGTGACA
>DATCDL010000393.1:0-3001 GCA_036510715.1 Acidobacteriaceae bacterium | reverse complement strand
TCGACCAAGGGTAAGACCGCTTCGCTGACGCTCCCACCATTGTGAAGGCTTAGCGTTGTTGTCGGAAGTCCGCGCCGGCTACGCATTTAACGTAGGGGCAGCGCTTGTATTTGGTGCGGTTCTTGTGGTGGCGAGGCGGGTGATAGGCGATAGTCCAGGTAAACGGCGGCATCGTTACTAGAAAATCAGTCATTGCATTGATCGGCTTCCTTGAAAGTCGAGATGCATCATATTTCTTAGCTTCCTGGCGGCGGTGCTGCGAGTGCCTGATTGATGTCAGCAAGCAATTCTTCGAGGCTGCGATCGCCGTAACCCAAGTGATTGGCGACAACCTTGCCGTCTCGACCGATCATGAATAAATGCGGAATGCTTGTTATGGAATAGAGTCTGGCCGCTCGATCGCCGGGGTCTGTCATTACGTTGATCTGCCAATTGGACGCTGGTTTTTTGATGGCGGCAAGCGCCTCCGGTCTGTCCCTGTAGTTCACGGCAAAAACCACGAGTCTGTCCTTGCCAACGACACGTTGGGCTCCCTCCAAAATGGGAAGCTCGCGTTTGCAGGGCCCACACCAGGAAGCCCAGAACGTCAGGATCACGACCTTGCCGCGTTGGCTGCTCAGGGTCGCATCCTCCCAAGTGACGAGATTACGGACCTTAATGTCCGGGGCGGTTGTTCCGACGGCCGGGCCCGTCAGAGGGGCCGCCGTGCTGAAGGCACAGAAGAGAATCAAGAGAAGAACATCGTATTTCATTCGCGCTCCCCCACGTCCGAGACCATTTTTAATTCAGCACTCCGGCCTGTTTGAGCTCATTTTGGATTGGGAACCAGATATTCTCTAGACCATCCTGGAATATGATGGCGGTAAGGTTATCGGCAGTCGGTGGATGATATCTAGGTCCGCTGGCCAATGGCCAAGTTCTTGGAGGAGCACGTTTGCTGCTGGTGCTAGGGCGGATCGCAGTGTTCTTGCCCGCGCGCCGTGCTGCTTCGATTCTACCTGCGGAGGCGATTCGCGGCGCGCCTAGTGGCGCTGCATCCACCTAAGACCAAGAAGTCTTATTCGATCTTTTCCTGCGCATCATCCGAAAGTTTGGTCTTGAGAACTTGACCGGTGTCGAGCAAAACCACGGTATGCAAGCGGCCGGCGTGAGAGCCGTCGCTCATCGGGTTGCAAACGACGCTGACGCGATCCCCCGGTTTGAGGGATGCTTGCGTCCAACCGAAACGCTTCAGGATCGCTGGGCTGCTGGTGATGATATTCCATTTGATGGGTTCAACTGAGGCCTCGGGCTCAAGCACAACCGTGAAGGTCGAATGCGGATTGCTCCAGTGGAAAGTCTCTATCGTACCTTTGAGGGTACGTGTGTGAATTAAGTCGTATGCGGCGTAAGAATGATGCGCGCTAGAAGGCAGCGCAATAAACGCTGCAGCACAGAACAATCCCAAGGCCAACCGAGGTGCCACTGAAGAGTTTCCTGATTGATCATTATCGCTATGCCTTGACGCTAGCTTGCACAGGATGACGGTAAATGGTCAAACAAACAAAGAAAGAGGCTTAAGTCAGGGAACAATTCGCCGGGATCTCGTGAAGTCAGTGCACAGGTGAGCGGCACTCATATTGCTGCAGGGAAGTAGCATCGGACTCAATGGCGCCTTGGCCAAGAGCCCGGAAGGCAGTCGAAGTCACGCCATTCGTGCGTGATTCTTCGAAACGCGAGGTTCCATGTTCGGACAGAGCCTTCCACCAATTGTAGGTGAAGTCAGCCACCCACTTCTGATCCTGTCCCTCAGCTTCGAACTGCCGATCTAGGATATTGGGGGCGATCGTCGAGCGGTCGTTGCTGCAGTTCTCACCATATTCCATTTAACGGTGGCATCCGCGGAGGCAAAACCGTCGTTGAGAGGCAGGGGGACTATCAGTTACGAGAACGTCTCGCGCCCCGCCGCGCGGATCGTTACTGTATTCTGGGCACAGGCTACCAATAAAAATATTTTCTTCAATTAGCGGTGACTACGCGAGTTCGCGGTCCTTGCCTACATTCAGAACGGCGCGCGATGCCTAGTCTCAGCGCCTAAGTCACAGAAAGAGCGTGCCCTATGCAAAACAACGATCCAAAGAGTGAAAATGCTGCCATGAAGGAACGGGCAGCGAAGGATAAGGACAAGCATGGTCGTGAACACAACACGATTCCTCATCAGGGTGGTCCGCACGCGGGACACGGCGCTGAAGTCAATAAAAATTCGGATCTCAAGAATCCGGGAAGCCACGAAGGGTAATAGAGCCTTGCCATGGATGGTCCGTAACTTTTAGCGCGGCTCCTTTACAAACAGGTGATGGAGTGCCGCCGCCTCTCTGGTGAGGCTCAAAAATCTTGTGATCGCACTGCTGCTGGACCAGATTCGGCATTTGAGGCGTTCACGGACCTTTGCTAACGGGAAGTCCGGCTCGAGGCGGGTGCGCAGCTTTGGAAACGATTCGCGCATTTAGGTACTCCAATTGCAATCAGAGAAGTGAAATGCCGGTTCAGCTGAATCATACGATCGTTTGGTGCCGCGACAAGAAGCGATCCTCTGCGTTTTTGGTCCGAATTCTCGGCTGCTCCCCTGCAGTGCCGTTTCATCGTTTTATGGTGGTCCAATTGGCCAACAACCTCTCGCTCGATTTCATGGAAAGAGACGGAACTATCGCGGCTCAGCACTACGCATTTCTTATCAACGAGAGCGAATTTGCCGTGACATTCTCACGAATTCGCGATGAGGGCATAAGTTATTGGGCGGATCCGGGGAAATCTCGGCCTAGCGAGATCAACCATAACGACGGCGGTCGCGGAGTTTACTTCGAAGATCTCGATGGCCACATGCTTGAGGTCATCACACGCCCGTATGGAGGTGTCCTGAGGGCGTAGACCTTCATCGACAGTCGCTTTACCCGGAGAACTCGCGGTGAATGCGAACGGCCCGGCTACACGAACAACATGGAATTCAACTCGTGCGCACAAT
>DATCDL010000392.1:0-10484 GCA_036510715.1 Acidobacteriaceae bacterium | reverse complement strand
GCGTGGTGGTGGTGGGGGTGATTGGGCCGGGGACGGCGGGTAGGTGCTAGGCGGCTACGGAGATGCGCTCGGCAGTTGTTACGGGCTCGGGGATGGGAAGACCGTCTTCGCGGAGGCCTGCGATGTGGAGTGCGATGCCTTCGCGGATGAGCTGTTCGGCGTCTTCGCGGGTGTCGCCGACTACGCCGAGGCCGGGAAGATCAGGGGCGTAGGCACCCCAACCGCCGTCGTTGCCTCGTTCGAAGATGACTAGATAGTCGCGCATAAGCTACTCCAGACCTGCTTGCCTCAGAATACTCTTGCGCGTGCCTTCTGGCACGTCTTTTCCGGGTTTGCCTGCGATGGTGACCCGGCCGCGTTTGACTGGATGCTTGTACTGCTCATGGCTGCCTTCTTGAGAAACCTGATACCAACCATCTGCTTTGAGGGACTTCACAATGTCGCGATATTTCATGAGATTCACCTTCTTCCCTATTTGAAGAACAAATAGAAACGGCTCACAGGCCGTTGCCTATGAGCCATGAGCACATCTCATTACTGAGGGCTTAGAATCTCGTACTTAAAAATATCTCTAATTTAGCGAGCTGTCAAACGAAAGTGCTACGCGGAGAAGGAGGAGCCGCAGCCGCAGCTTTTGGTGCTGTTGGGGTTGATGAAGTTGAAGCCCTGGCGCATGATCGTCTCTTCGAAGTCGAGGACCATGCCGGCGAGGTAGAGGAAGGACTTGGGGTCGACAAAGAGGCGGATGGGCTTGGCTCCGCTGGGGTCGTTGGGGGTTTCGAGGCCGGCGCCGAAGGTGAAGGTGCGGTCGCGCTCGCGGGGCTGGGTGTCGAAGCGGATGTTGTAGCTGAGGCCGCTGCAGCCGCCGCCCTGGATGCCTACGCGGAGACCGCCTTGATCGGGCGAGACGCCCTCTTTTGCCATCGCTACGCGGATGCGCTTGAGGGCGTTTTTGGTGATCTCGATGGCGGCTTTCGCGCGCGGGGTTTGGCCCTCGGCGACGAGGAGCGTCATGCCGGCTAGCGGATCCTTGTTCGCGTCCGGTGCGGGCGCGCTCATGGACTGGCTGGTCGTGGTCGAGATGGAGACGGTGGACATAATGATTCAATGGTACTGCAGGCAGACGGAATCCCACCCATGACGATTGCCTGTCATGAATGGGCTACACAAAGGAAAGTGGTCGCTACCTAGCGGGCGGCTACGGCTACGGGGGCTGCTTCGGTGACGTTGTTCTTGGTCTTCCAGTCGCCGATGGCGGCGCGGATGGCGTCTTCTGCAAGGACCGAGCAGTGGATTTTTACTGGCGGCAGGGCGAGCTCCTTGACGATGTCGGTGTTCGAGATCGTGAGGGCCTCGGCTACTGTCTTGCCTTTGACCCACTCGGTGGCGAGGGAGCTGGAGGCGATGGCCGAGCCGCAGCCGAAGGTCTTGAACTTGGCATCCTCGATGACCTGGGTCTCGGGATTGACGCGAATCTGGAGGCGCATGACGTCGCCGCACTCGGGGGCTCCGACGAGGCCGGTGCCGACTTCGGTCGAACTCTTGTCGAGCGTGCCGACGTTGCGGGGATGTTCGTAGTGATCAACAACCTTTTCGCTATATGCCATGGTGATGGTTCCTCTCGGATGAGGCGGCGCGGGTTGGTGCAGGGCGCTCGCGCTCAGTCTTGTCTGGTTAGATGATAACTCGGACTGTTTTGGTGCGCAATAGCTGTGCGTGGGATCACATTTTTTTTGGTGAAGCTATGGTAAAAGTCGGCGCTACAAATCACGGGAGAACTTGGGGGGCCGTGGCAGGGGGCGGAGTAGCCGGGGGCGGAGTGTTGGGTTTGGCGTCGGGATTGGTAGGGGAGGCGGATTCCGGGACGGGGGTGTTGGGTTTGGCGTCGGGGTTGGTGGGGGAGGCGGATTCCGGGACGGGGGTGTTGCCGGTGTCGGGGGTGTCGATGGTGTCGGTGGTATCGTTGCCGTCGCCGTAGGTGGGGTACGGCAGCGGCGCGTTGCTGGTGGTCATGGTGCTCAGGGTGAGCAGATCCTTTTGGACGGTGGCCCAGTCGTCGGGATCCTTCCTGGTGGCGAAGGGCAGGTTGAGGTTGGCGTAGAAGGCGAGGATGTCGTCCTTGATGCCTGGGGGGACGGGAACGGTGGGGGTCAGGGTGAGGCGATGGAGGAGGGTGGCGTAGGTGCTGTCCGTGAGGGGGTAGCCGCTGGGACGGACGGGGTAGCCGGTGTCGAGGTCGCGGTTGATGAGGGGGTGACGGGGGTCCTGAGACTGGCGCGGGACGGGCTGGGCGGCCGTCTGTTTGGCCGTCAAAGGTGCAGATGGAGGTGGATCCGAGGTGGTGTCGGCGGCGGCGGCGAGGGCGGCGGTGGGCTTAGTGGTGGGGGGAGGGGTGAAGCGGCGAAGAGCGCGGTTGAGCTCGTCCGTGGATCTGATGACGGAGTGGATGTAGTCGACCTCGGTTTTGGAGGTTGGGCCTTTGACGGCGACGAGCTTGAGGGGGCCGATCTTGGGAATGATGTAGATGAGGCCGGCGAGGGTGTAGGTGCCGATGCCAGCGTGCTTGCGGTAGGCGTCCCAGTCGTTTGCCTGGGCGACGGCGGTGATTTCGCGGGTGAGTTTCTGGAGGTCGGCGTTGTCGACGTCGACGACTTCGTGGCGGCGATGAAGGATGGTGACGGCGTAGGCGATGCGTGGAATGAAGCCGTGGACGGCGAAGCGGTAGCCTCCGATATTGATGCGCTGATGGCGGGTGCTGGTGAAGTCTTCGCGGAGGCCGTAGGTCTGGTAGAAGGCGAGGGCGAGCTGCTTGGTGGGGACTTCGAGGCCGACGTGGCGAAGGTAGTGGACGGGGGCGAAGCGGTGATGGGCGATCTCGTCGATGTCGAAGGCGAACTCAGTCTGGACGTGCTGGTGCTTGCCTTCGGCATAGTTGACGGTGTGGCCGTATTTGTCGCGGAGCCTGGGGAACTCGATGGGGACG
Source organism: Acidobacteriaceae bacterium (assembly GCA_036510715.1). GTDB lineage: Bacteria > Acidobacteriota > Terriglobia > Terriglobales > Acidobacteriaceae > Granulicella. Next base: position 7,501 of record DATCDL010000392.1, on the reverse strand, counting down.
GCGAGGTTGGTGGCTTCGGAGTGGCCGACGTTATCGCCGATGTAGTGGGAGAGAGCTCCGACGGCGAAGGCGAGCTCGTCGGCGTTGCCGGCGTTGCGGAAGAGGTTGACGACGAAGTCGCCAGACCGGACGTAGTGGGTGAGGTCCGAGAAGAACATGTCGCCGAAGGGGTAGTAGCCGATGTCCTGGATGACGCAGCCGCCATAGGCGTAGGCGCGGGCGTGCTCGATCTGTGCGGGCGTGAGGTCAGGATAGCGGCTGAGAAGCAGCGGGACGATGGACGACTGCCAGGTGAGGTCGATGAGCTGCTCGTGGGTGAGCAGAGAGTAGGCACGGGCGGGGCGCGCTAGGGCGAGGAGGCAGAAGAGGGCAGCAAAGGCGAAAAGTCGGTGCAGAGATTTCATGAAGGTAAGAGTTTCCCTTAGGGGATGGGATGTGACCAAGGGGCTGGAATGATGCCCTGACCGATGAAATAGGTTGGAATAGGTGATTGGGGGAGGAGCTGTTTGCTCAAAAGCGGTCCTGCGCTTTGTACCATCGAAAAAGGGCAAAGAACCAAGTGAGGGTTGCGCCGAGAAGCGCTCCCTCGATGGCTCCGGGGACCTGGTTCCAGGCGAACTTGCTGTGCAGGAGAGCTTCGAGGACCATGTCCAGGATGGAATAGATGATGAACCAGGTGAGGAAGAATATCCAGGACGGTTTGTTCTTCATGGGCTCCTTCTGGCCTGATCGAGTTCCTTGAGCCAAAGGTCGATTTGCTGCTTGAGGACAGGGGCGGCGTTGGTCGCAATGCCCCAGATTTTAGCGTCGTCGAGCAGGTGGTACTCGTGGACGATGACGTTGCGGAAGTCTGCGATCTTTCTTGCGTCTTCGATGCGTGCGGCGCATTCCGGGAAGTGATGGAGGATGCGCCGCATGACCTCGCCAATGATCGTGAACTCACGCTCGATGGCGCGGTGCAGCATGGTCTCGTGCTGGTAGTCGCTCAGAGTTTTGCCTTTGACGAAGATCGCGAGTTCCTCCAGGCATTGCTGGATGTCGATGAGGTAGACGGCGAGGTCACGCTGCATAGAGTGTCACTTGTGCCTCTTCGATGATCTTGCGCAGGCGGGGATTGCGGATCTCCTGTGCACTGAGCAGGTCGACCTTGCGGCCAAAGAGTTGCGTGAGTCTATCGTGCAGATCGTCGAGATTGCGGACGTAGTTGTCGAGGGCGTCCGGGTGGAACTCGACTCGGACGTCGATGTCGCTGGTAGCGGGGTCGAAGTCGTCGCGGACGGCGGAGCCGAAGATGGAGAGGCGGCGCACGTGGTGGGTGCGGCAGAGTTCGATGATTTCGGTCTGCTTGGCGGTGATGAAGGGCTGCATGGGCGTCTCCTCTCCTGGAGTTAGTTTAGCGAAAGTCTGTTGGGGGATTCGTGCGATCAGTCAAATTAGTAACCCCATTCATCGCAAAGAACGCGATAAATGGGGCACCTGTAGAGGCATGGGCTCGATCCTAAAAAGTCTTTGAAAAAGTGTTCTTGTTTTGGTGATATCGAAGCGCGAAGCTGAGGCCAATACAAATGGATAGAAAGGCTGCACTAGCTACAGTCTCTCCGTAGGAGATCCGGTGCGGCGCAAGGTACTTTAAAGGAAAAAGAATGTCGACGACGAGCGCGATTGGAAATATCCAGAGTGAGTTCATTGCCCAGCGCTGCCATATATTGCCGTCTAATATCCAATGATGAAGGAAGCTTTTCACGTAGCACCCTACTTAGTATGCGTCTGGCTATCCGGGTCTAAAGCCCTACTTTATATCAGCCGAGGTACCGCGGGCTAAAGCCCGCTGCTAATCCTTCAAGGTCGAAGAAGAAAACGCCCAGCACGATGGCTGGGCGTTCGCATTGTGGCGTGCTGCATTGCTTAGTGGGCGGCCCACTCGATCTTGCTTAGGTCGATGCCTTCCTTGACCATCTCGTAGAGGGGGGAGAGGTCGCGGAGGTGCTGGACTACGTCGATGATCTTGTCGGAGACGTAGTCGACTTCTGCCTTGGTGTTGAAGCGGCCGAGGCCGAAGCGGATGGAACTGTGGGCAACGTCGTCGCCGAGGCCAAGGGCCTTGAGGACGTAGCTGGGCTCGAGGGTGGCGGAGGTGCAGGCCGAGCCGGAGCTGACAGCGATGTCGTTGATGCCCATGAGGAGCGACTCGCCTTCGACGTAGACGAAGCTCATGTTGAGGTTGCCGGGGAGGTGGTGCTCCATGTTGCCGTTGACCTGGACGTAGTCAAGGGCGTTCTCGAGCTTATTGCGGAGGTAGTCGCGGAGTTCGATCTCGCGGACGGCTTCGGTGGCCATCTCGTTCTGGCAGATCTCGCAGGCTGCGCCGAGGCCGACGATGCCGGGGACGTTGAGGGTTCCGGAACGCATGCCGCGCTCGTGGCCGCCGCCGTTGATCTGCTCGGCTAGCTGGACGCGGGGGTTGCGACGGCGAACGTAGAGCGCACCTACACCTTTAGGTCCGTAGATCTTGTGGCCGGAGATGGACATCAGGTCGATGTTGTCGGTGAGGACGTCGACGGGGATTTTGCCGACGGCCTGGACGGCGTCGGAATGGAAGATGATGCCCTTCTCGTGGCAGAGCTTGCCAACGGCCTGGATGGGCTGGATGACGCCGATTTCGTTGTTGGCGTACATGATCGAGACGAGGATGGTCTTGTCCGGGCCTTCGGTGACGATGGCGTTTTTGAGGTCTTCGAGGTCGATGAGACCGTCGGCCTGAACGGGGAGAAAGGTGACGCGGAAGCCGGACTTCTCGAGGCGCTTGCAGGTGTCGAGGGTGGCCTTGTGCTCGGTAACCTGGGTGATGATGTGGTTGCCGCGCTCCTTGTACATCTCTGCGACACCCTTGAGGGCGAGGTTGGTGGATTCGGTGGCGCCGGAGGTGAAGACGATCTCCTTGGCCGTCGCTCCGATGAGACGGGCGATCTGTTCGCGAGCCTTTTCGACGCCCTGCTCGGCTTCCCAGCCGAAGGAGTGGTTGCGGCTGGCGGCGTTGCCGAAGATGCCTGTGAGGTAGGGCATCATGGCTTCGAGGACGCGGGGGTCCAGCGGTGTGGTGGCATGGTTGTCCATGTAGATGGGGAGCTTGACGCCTGCGGGGAGGGGGTGGTGCGACTGTGTGACGTTGATTCCGAGTGTTTCAGCCATTTTGGTACTCCTAAAGTCGAGCGTTGGGCTTAGGGCCCAGGGTTCAGGGGGCTTGGTGCCCAGGGTTCAAAGAGCTAGCGGGCTATCGAGACCAGGCCGCCGGCCAATGCATGGTCGGCGGTGCGATCTGCGGGTTCCATGAGGTCGGCGATGCTGATGCCGGAGAGCAGGTCGGTGATGCTGTCGTTGACCTTGCGAAGGGGTTCCTTGATGGTGCAGTGGCCGGCGAGATCGCAGGCTCCGTGGATGGTGATGCAGCTGGTAATGAACAGGGGGCCGTCGATGGCGCGGATGACCTCGAAGGCGGAGATGTCTGCCGCAGAGCGGGCGAGGGCATAGCCGCCGTTGGTGCCGGCGTGGGAGACGAGCATGCCGGCGCGGGCGAGGGTTTGGAGGATCTTGGCAAGGAGCTGGGGCGGGATGTGGTAGGCCTCGGCAATGTCCTTGGCGGAGCGTGCGCCGGCGTTGCGGGCGTCGGGTTCCGACTGCTCGGCTAGATATTTGAGGGCCATGAGGCCGTAGTCCGCTTTTTTGGTGAGCCGTAGCATGGGGTGAGTGGCGGAGGCGCGTGCCTATGCACGGACTTCGGCCACTTTTAGTTTACGGAAGAGAGGGACGGGAAGCAAGACCAAAGTGGTCGGAGATCGGGCAACGCGGTTTCCTCACGTCAAAATCGGCTACGATGGCGTATCTTCGGACTCGATGTCCCTTGTGAGTTTCAGAGCGTTTGTGACTGCATTACGACAATTTCGCGCCGCACCGAACCTGCTGACGATGCTGCGGTTATTTGTGCTGCCGTTTCTGGTGATTACGATCCTGAACAGGCACTGGGGGCTGGCGTTTGGGCTGCTGTGGGTGGCTGGCGTGAGCGATGGGCTGGATGGTTTGCTGGCTCGAAAACTGCAGCAGCGAACTACGTTGGGGCAGTATCTGGACCCGATTGCGGACAAGCTGCTGATGAGCACGATGTTTGTGGTGCTGACGCATGTGGGAGCGATTCCGCGGTATGTGACGGTGCTGGTACTGAGCCGGGATCTGGGGATTCTGCTGATTGCGACGCTGCTTTTTGCGACCAATACGCTGCGGAATTTTCTGCCGAGCAAGCTGGGCAAGTTGAATACGCTGGTGCAGATTCTGGGCGTGCTGACGGTGATGACGTGCGAGGTGTTTCCTCGGTCGGGGCTGGAGGATTTGCGGACCGGGTTGTTGTGGGCGATTGCGGTTCTGGCGCCGGTGTCGGCTGCGGAGTATGCGTGGCTTGTGATTCGGAGAGTATCGGAGCCGATTCAGACGACCCAGCCAGTCGAGAGACCGAAGGTCTGAGGTTGCGGTGGGGGTGGAAGTCCGGTTACACTGAAGCGACGCACGACAGGCGCGTAGCTCAGTTGGTTAGAGCGCTACCTTGACACGGTAGAGGTCTCCGGTTCGAATCCGGACGTGCCTACCATTACAATTCTTATCTAGAGACCTGATCTCAGGTAGCGATGAGCCGTCCCATCCAGCATTGGATGGGTTTTTTATTTAGTCAGCACAATCAATGAGATGCAGATATACGACTGTTTGGGTCGGATATTACGCAGGTGGGTGGCAGTTTGCTGCCGTTCGCTGCGATCGGCTTTGGGTTTATATAGGACTGAATTAGTCTTCGATCCATTGCTCCGGTACCCGGGGCGAAATCCAACTACGAGTCCTTTATGTTCTGTTTTTCGTTCGCTATTTTGTTGTTGTGCTGTCTATTCTCTTCGGCGGTTGCGGGTGCGCAGGAGTTGCCGTATTTCGTAACGTATTTCCACCACATGGAGGAGCCGGGCAGTCTGGAGGTTGAGGCCAAGACCGCAAGCGGGCAGCCTCAGGACGGAGATGTTTTTTATGGGACATCGACGGAGATTGAGTACGGAACGCGGGCGTGGTGGACGTCGGAGCTGTATCTTGACTCGCAGGGGACGGAGGGGGAAAGCACTATTTTCACAGGGTTTCGGCTGGAGAATCGAATTCGCCCGCTAATGGGCGAGCACGCCATTAATCCTGTGGTCTACGTGGAATTTGAGGATATCAATGGAGCGAACAAGAGCTTGCTGGAGGTGGTGGGACATGACGTCTCGAAGGACCTGGCTGAGGACAACAGCACGGCTCGGATGACCAAGGAGAGAGAGGTCGAACTGAAGTTGATCCTGTCGAGCAACGTCAAAGGATGGAATGTATCAGAGAATTTTATCGGGGAGAAGAACATCACGCACGCGCCGTGGGAGTTTGGGTATGCTCTGGCAACCAGCCGGCCATTGCGGATGAAGGCGAGTTCCAAAGAGTGCCACTTCTGCGCGGAGACCATGCAGGTGGGAGCGGAGATGTACGGCGGACTTGGCGACGTGGCAAGCCTGGGGACGCACAATACGTCACATTATTTTGCTCCGACGTTGAATTGGGCGATTTTCAGCGCGGCTACGCTTACAGTTTCACCGGGGTTCGGTTTGAACGATCACAGCCTTTCCCGCGTCTATCGTCTGGGTATTTCGTATGAGATTGGGCAGCTATCGCGACTTTTCCGCGCGGAATCCGGGAATGCGGAAGGGACGGCCCGATGAAGCGTCTATCCCTTGCGTGCAGTCTGCTTGCGTTGCTGATGGCCCCCATGCTGATGGCTTCGGTTGGTACTGGCCAGTGGTTGAAGCATGTACCTGAGAAAGATCGAGTGCGCTCAAATCCGCTGGCACATGATCCAGATGCTACGGCAGCTGGGGCAAAGCTTTTCCACTCGGATTGCGCACCGTGCCATGGCGCAGATGCGGCGGGGCGTGGATCTCGACCAATGTTGCGGAGCGAGCGTGTGCGTCGAGCGACGGATGGAGAGCTAGAGTGGCTGCTGAGAAATGGGAACCTGACGCATGGAATGCCGTCGTGGTCGCGACTTCCGGAGGTTCAGCGATGGCAGATTGTGCGATACCTGCATACGTTGCCTATCTAGAAACTGACGAAGCGTACTCTTTGGGGCTGCGTTGACGGCATGGACTGTACCGACGTCATCAGGTTTCTGGCAAACTCCAACCCTTGTGTTCTGGAGGTTCCGGTATACAATTGAAGGTACGCGGTAAAGGCTGGCGGTTCGACTACGCTCATGCCTACCACTCACCCTTATCAGAAGGATTGGGATCAAAAGACCCGAGAGTAGGGTCGGTGATGCGCGTGGAGTTTTCTGGAAGTATGCGGCACAAGTTTGATTTTTTGGAGCGATGTCATGGCACAGGTATGTGAACTTTGCGGCAAGGGACCGCAGTTCGGTAACAACATCTCGCACGCGCACAACGTAACCCGTCGGCGCTGGAACCCGAATCTTCAGTCGGTTAAGGCAGCTGCTCCTTCGGGCGGCGGCACCAAGCGCGTGAAGGTCTGCACCAGCTGCATCAAGAGTGGCAAGGTTGTTAAGGCCTAAGAGTAGGAAGTAGGAAACAGGAAGTAGCGAGTAGCCGTGCGGGCTGTTGCTGCTGTCTTGTTGTATCCGTTTTGCGCAGGCAAATAAAGGCTCCGGTTGCAATCGCGACCGGAGCCTTTGTGTTTCTCTACTTCTTCCTACTTCCTATTTCCTGCTTCCTTGTCCTCGAATTTTAGCGAGTTGGAGTTGATGCAGTAGCGCTGGCCGGTGGGGTTGGGGCCGTCGGGGAAGACGTGGCCGAGGTGACTGCCGCAGGAGGCGCAGGTGGCCTCGACGCGACGCATGCCCAGGGTGTTGTCTTCGTGGAGCGCGACGGCGTCTTTGCTGACGGGCTCGAAGAAGCTGGGCCAGCCGGAGCCGGATTCGAATTTTGTGGCGGACTTGAAGAGAGGTGCGTCGCAGGCGGCGCAGTGGTAGAAGCCGTCGGCGTGGTTGTTGACGAGGGCTCCGGTGAAGGGGCGGTCGGTGCCCTTCTCACGTAGGACGTGGTATTGCTCAGGGGTGAGCTGGGCGCGCCACTCGGCGTCGGTTTTGGAGACTTTGGCGGAGGTCTTTTTCTGGTCGGTCTGGACGGCGGCGTCGCTGAGCGGACCGCCGGTTGGAATGGTGGGCATCGTGGGTTCTCCTTAGGTGATTAGATGCGCTGAGGGAGCGATGAGAATCGGGCGGACGTGTCGAGGCTAAGGTGCCTTGGCGATGCACTCGATTTCTACGAGGGCGCCTTTGGGGAGGGCCGCGACCTGCACGGTGGAGCGCGCTGGAGCGACGACGCCTTCGGGGGCAAAGTAGGTGGCGTAGATGGCGTTCATCGCGGCGAAGTCGGCCATGTCCTTGAGGAAGACGGTGGTCTTGACGACGTGGGCGAAGTCGAGGCTGGCGGCGGCC
>DATCDL010000391.1:0-5137 GCA_036510715.1 Acidobacteriaceae bacterium | reverse complement strand
CGCAACTGACTCGAACCCAGAAGCTGATTCAGAAATCCTGGGCCACGGGCTTTTGCATACCGAAAATCCGTGCCAACTGCAAGTTCAGCCAGCAATGAGCGAGCGGACAGATCAAGGTTGTAGACCTCCCGTATTGCCTGGCCGTCGACGTCTTAAGAGTGAGTGTCAAGCAGGGAGCGATGTGCGCGATTTGCCCACGATAATGTAAATTGTCGGGTGTAAGATCCGGAGATGGCAATTTCACTCATTCTGGGGCCTGCGACCTCTGACGACCGGCAGACCAGCCCGGCCGGCCTCGTGGAAGCCCAGCAGCGGCTTCGCCAGATGGTTCTCGATACCCTGCCATCCCCAAACTCGCGCCGCAACTACGCGAAAGCCCTGGACGACGTCTTCGCCTTCGCAGGGCCCCGGCCCCTGACCCGGGAGGTCCTGATGGAGTACCGTGCCTCGATCGAGGCACTCGCCGCCTCTACGATCAACGTCCGGCTCTCCGCGATCCGCAAGATGGTCTCCGAGGCGCGCAGGAACGGGATGCTCTCGGCCGAGGACGCCGCACTCCTGACGGAGATACCGAACATCCGGCAGAAGGGAACTCGTCTCGGAAACTGGCTGACGAAAGAACAGGCCAAGGAGCTACTCGCCGTTCCTGATCGCTCGACCCTCAAGGGAAAACGGGACTATGTCATCCTGGCGCTGCTGGTCGGCTGCGCCCTGCGCCGCCAGGAGCTCGCTTCGCTCGATGTCGGGACGATCCAACAGCGCGAAGGTCGCTGGGTGCTCGCCGATCTTGAAGGGAAGGGAAGGCGCGTGCGAACCGTCGCCATCCCGGTCTGGGTCAAGCAGGGAATCAACGCCTGGAGGACCGCGGCCGGCATCGAAGAGGGCCCGCTCCTGCGCAGCATCGCCAAGGGCAAGGGCGGCAAGATGGGGAAGAGTCTGAGTGATTGGGCCATTTGGTCGGTGGTGGAACAATCGGCCAAGCAGATAGGCATCGAGCGCTTCGGAGCTCACGACCTGCGGAGGACCTGCGCGAAGCTCTGCCGGAAGTCGGGCGGCGACCTCGAGCAGATCAAGTTCCTGCTCGGCCACAGCTCGATTCAAACAACAGAACGGTATCTCGGCTCTGAGCAGGAGATCGCCATCGCTGTAAACGATTCGCTGGGTCTTTAGGCGGAATGCCAGCTGTGAGCGAACCGCATCTCGGTAAGACAAGGGATCCAACTCTGAACAGACAGCTGTGTCGGGTGATACAGATACTGGACGACATAGACTTAATGGTGCATCTATATATAGACAAATTTCATCTATCGTGAGAGTATTTGAAGTAGGAGGCGACGGTTATGGCAACCTTCCCAGCTTATGCAGCACCGGGATACCAGTTTGAAGTCACGCCAGACTTGAGCCAACTGGTGACTCGTGAGCGCTTGAGCCAGTCTGCGATCGACGGGTTTTTCGCAATCATGGACAAGTGGCAGGTATCCATCGAACGTGCCGGGGAGTTGCTCGGTGGTATACCTCGGTCTACAGTCTACAAGTTGAAGTCGGCTGCCGGCACGCTGCGCCAGGACGAGTTAACTCGAATCTCTTACATCGTGGGAATCTACAAAGCGCTCCACATCCTTCTTCCTGAAGACCTTGCAGATCGCTGGATTACCCAGCCAAATGACAATCTTCTGTTCCACGGCCAGACGCCAATGGATTTCATGGTGCGTTCGGGTATCCCCGGGCTGCAGCAGGTGCGGAGCCTACTCGACGCGGAGCGGGGCGGACACTGATTGGCAACGCTCAAACAGATCGAACAAACGGCAACCCACAGATTGATTCCCGCCAAGTACGGCGCCGCAAGTGTTCTTGAGAGTCTTCCGCTACCCGCTGAAGTCCTCGCCGACCTTAGTGAGCTTGACGCAGCGACCAACCAGCGGAAGATCATCGAAAAGGGCGGCACCAGCGCGATTGGCCTTGGAGAGTTGCTGATTGGTGTGCCAGAAGCGCACGTTGTAAATGCCGCTTTCACCCATCCCGGTCCGTTTGGAGGTCGCTTCCACGGCCCACAGCGGGGCGCTTGGTATGCAGGTTTCGAAATAGAGACATCGGTTGCTGAGGTTGCTTTTCACAAACGCCGCTTTCTCGAGGACGGGCGGATTCAAGGTCGGCACGCATTTGACTACGTCGACTTCCTAGCTGACTTCTCAGGTCGGTTTCACACGCTCGATCTTTCGGAAGAAGAGAGCTGCCTTCAGCCGGATCCGGTCCCGCAGTGTTATGGCTCCTCACAGGCGTTGGCGAACAACCTTCTATTCAAAGGGTCGCTTGGCATTGTGTATCCGAGCGTGCGACTGCCTTCAGGAACTTGTATCGCGTGCTTTCGACCCGCGCTCGTGTCTCATCCCCGCCGGGACCGACAGTATCGGCTCACCGTAGAGTCTGGAGTCGACAGCCTCGATCCATGAACGGAGTTACGGATGAGTGTCCGCCTTGTATGAGCGCGATTGAGTTGGAGCGCATCTTTGGTCTACCAGACACACGGACGGATAACAATCCCTGTGGATCGGTCTATAGTGGTCACTGTGTGCACTGGAAGCCGATTCGATAAAACTTCTGGATTGGTCTGGATAGTCATCGCCTGGAGTGCATTCCCGTCTCGAACTTACCCTTTGTGATACTACAAAAGGCTTTTCATCTGATCAGTCAAGAGGTGGTTCGACATATCCGATGACAGCCCCAGCTGTTGTGTACAGGTACTTGTGGTCTTGAGAGACGTGACCATACACCGAACCACCTTGCGTGTACAAGTAGGTGCGTTGGTCATCGAAGTACGCGATGACTTTACCAGCCGCTGTGTACAGGTACTTGTCGTCTTGATCGAAATACCCGATGACCGCTTCGGCAGTCGTGTAGAGGTAGCGGCTCATATTCGACAGTGTATCTTTGTTTCAGTCGTTCACGAAGGCATCCTTTTGGGACGGTCGCTCTGCACTCGATCGCGTAACGAGCGCATCGTTGATGTGCCCCCTATTTGATTCCCGACCAGGATTAGTAACGAGAAACGCCGTAGGGTCAGGGAGCATCACAGAAACCCTCCCGGGACTCCGGGCACGGGACTCCAGTCGTAGCTCATAGAATCTCCTCATGCAATTTCATAACTTACTTTGCCATCCAAGATTGGCCTTGCGCGTTCGCTGGTGGGACCCTTGCGGGCTTGCACGGCAAGAACGCGCTCCGGCTCTCCTAAATCACTCCATCCGAAACCGGAACTGCGGATCACCGCGAGGTCCTGTGGGCTGACTGTGAGAACTTCATCGGAAAAACTGGAGGAAGGAATACTGTGATACAGGCCGTACAGAGCGCTCTCCTCCGTCGCCGTTGAGAATGATTGCCGAACAGATTCGAAAGCACTGTACAGGCATGGAATTGTGCGCTGCGCCAGATTCAGGAAGGCGTCCGCTCGACCAACCATGATGAAACTGTTCCAAAGACAGCCGCGACCCATTAAGTCGGAAGCACAAACCGCGGAGGGCTTCTCCCAAAATCGACTTACACACGAAATAGATTCTGCGTATGGGTTTTGAAGAAGGGCTGCCGGCTCAATCCAGCCATATGAGGCTTCTGGCTTCTCGGGCACGATTCCGAGCAAAAAGACCATCTCGGGGTAGAACTCGGCCAGAGAGAAAGCCAGATCGACCTGAGCAGCGAATGCTTCATCGTCTGCAATGTAATGGTCGGACGGGAAAAAGGCGACCAGACCGATTGAATCCATTGTACGAATGCGCATCAGGCTGTACATGATGGCGGCAGAGGTTCCCGAATTCTGTGGCTGAATCAGCAAAAGAGACGGTGAAGCACCCGTGACCTCAGGCTGATAGAAGCGTTCGTGAGCCCGGGTCAGGACCAAAAGTGTGCGATCGCGGCTGATCATTCTGGCAACTCTGCATCGGGTTTGTTGGAGTAGTGTTTGATCGCCTATGACGGCGCAAAATTGTTTGGGCCGGTCATCCCCGGTCATCCGTCGCGTAAGCGGAAGCAATCGTTTGCCATCTCCTCCAGCAAGAACTACACCCCACCGCTGGCAAAGCGCATTCACCCTTGCTGGATTGGAAGTCATCTGCATTTTTCGATCCTCATTCTCTGCTGATCATGGATAAAAAACATGGGCTCGGCCACAAAAGCTACGACCAGAATTGTGTGGAAACAACGGCGTCAGCAATGGGACATCACTCGTATCGCCGAAAGAGCAGCACAGCGGTTCCGCGGATTCTGAGCAAAGTTGCACGCTCCGGCCATCGCATCGTGCATGGAACCGCGGCTCTGTAACAAGATGGCGAACTCTAACTCACGAGCTTGTGGCAGCGTGGAACAAGTGGTTCGCAAACATGAAAAGCCTCGTGTCTAGCCAAGTCGCCTTCGTTCATCACGGAAGCTACTGTTGCCGGAAATACCGTACAGATTGAGTCGTGGCTTCTCTTCCCGTTGTTGCGAACAGTCTTTCATTCACAACGTCTCGCCGGTTTTGACCGACGCATGGAGCCTCCAATGATTATTGAACTTTGCGACATCCGCATTCACCCAGGTCAGAACGCCGCCTTTGAAGAAGCCATCCAGCGCGGTATCGCCACGGTGGCCGCACGCGCCAAGGGCTTTCAGAGGTGCAAGGTGAGCCGCTCTCTGGGAAGCCGCCCGCGTGGGAGGCGCGAACGGAGTTCCGAACTCGCCGACCGGGTGCACCGCATCCTGCGCGCTCCCGAGGAACGCATGAGCCCCGAAAGGGTTTGGCTTGCGACTGTCGTTCTGCTGGCCGCAGTCTTTGCAGGCGCGCGGTGCTGGCCAGCAGTCCGCAATTGGTGAGCTTTACATCTGCTGCTCAGCCGCTTGGACAAGCCAAGGTAAGGTTCACCAGGTTCGCTAAAGTCGTAACGCCCGCCACGTTCGCAACACCCGCTCCTCGCCTCGAGCCTGCCAGCTTCCAGTAACCCGCCAACTTCCAGCCGGCCGCTGGCTTCCCGCCTCGGGTCACCGGGTTGCGATCATTTGCCGCACACCAGACGCTGCTCAAGGCCGTCCTTCCTGAGCGCATGCCGCTCTCCGCCGTTTCAGTCGCCTCCGTTCACCACGTCGCCCCTTCTCGCCGTCGCAAGCAATA
>DATCDL010000390.1:0-4310 GCA_036510715.1 Acidobacteriaceae bacterium | reverse complement strand
GGCTGGATGAGCTGCAGCAAGGCATGAGAGCCGCCGGTTATGACTACGAGATCCTGTCCATCTCTCCTGATGGCGGTATCGATGCATTCAAGGACAGGTTGCGGACCAAGCCTTGTGATGGCTTGCTCATCGGAGGAGGGGTTGTCGGGCATCCTGAGATGACCTATTTCATGGAACAGATCGTGGATGCAACCCACGAGGTGGTGCCGAAAGCCAAGATCATGTTCCATAGCCACGCCGTGGATGTGCTGACGACGGTGGAGCGCTGGTTCCCGTCGGCGGAAGGCTGAGGCTTACGCGTGATGACTACGGAGAAATCGTCGATGGGTTTTGGCTGGCGCGTGTATGGTGCGGGCGTGATGGCGTTGGGCATTGTGTGCCTGGCGTGGCGAGACCTCGTGCTTGGAGAGACGCTTCCTGCGGGCCTTGCGGGACGCGCGATCCTGCTCTGTGCCGCGGGTGCGTTGATGCTGGTGGGAGGCGCGGCGATGGAGTGGCGACGGTCGGCTGCGTGGGGCGCGATGGTGCTTATGGTCTACACGCTCGTCATGTTGGTCGTGTTGAACGCGACGGCGTTGCTTCGCCACTATCGAGCGTTCGGCGCATACTACGGGGTCTTCGAAGAGCTCGCGATCGCGGCGGGTGGATTGATCGTCTACGCGATGAGTGCAAGGATGGACGGCTTACTGCGCCGGCGCCTGACGCGGGTGGGACGGATGACGTTTGGGATTTGTGCGCTGTACTTTGGCTCAGCACAATTCGTTTATATGAACCTTACTGCGCCGCTGATTCCGAAGTGGCTGCCGCCTTCGCAGATGTTCTGGGGATATGCGACGGGGGTGTTCTTCGTTGCGGCGGGCGTTGCGATCCTGACGGGGGTGCAGGCTCGATTGGCGGCGGTTTTGCTGACGGCGATGCTGGGCTGCTTCACGGTGCTGGTGCATGTGCCGATGCTGCTGGTCAAACACGACGGTGTCTTCAACTGGAGCGAACTCGCTTTGAAATTGACGATTCTCGGAGTCGCGTGGGTGGTGGCGGATTCGTTAAGGAGCAATGCGGAAGCATCGTGATGCAAAGGCGAGGGGTGTGGGACCGTTTGATTCTTCCAGCTTCCGTCAGCATTTTCCCTCTTCGGGGCAAGGATAGAGATGAGTTCCCTGCCGAAGGAACTTTTGCAGCATGCCGCCGTACCTTCACGCAGACGTTAGATCGAAGAGGCGGAGCAATTGTCCTATGGATCGAAATGGGGTGCGGTCGTTGTTGAGGTTGAGCCCAGGCCTTGTGGTCCTCCTGGTGGTCTTCCCGGTGGTGCAGATGGGGGTTGCGCAGACGCCGAAGGCAGACGTCTCTGTTGAGAGAGAGGTGCCGATGGCGAGAGACGCGAGCCCGGCGTTTCTGGTCGCCACGATCAATCCCAGCAATCCTGATTCGACCAGCGGGTGGGCCTTCCCGAGCGAAGGCCACCGCATCTCCTGTGTGAATGCGAGCGTTGCTACGATCATGCGGGTCGCGTACGGGGTTCACGAGAAACAGATCGTTGGCGGGCCGAAGTGGCTCACGAAAGATCGATACGATGTCAGCGGAATTCCCGACGTGGCGGGGGTGCCGAACCTCAAGCAGACGCAGGAGATGTATCAGAAATTGCTTGCCGACCGATTTCATCTGATCTTCCACCGGGAGATGCGCGAGATTCCTATCTACTCGCTCACGGTTGCGAAAGGGGGTCCGCTGCTCAAGATTGCCGATCCGAACGAGGACCTCAATGCAGGGAATTCGGGTGGTGGCGGTGAGAGGACTCTAAAGTTCTCCAACACGTCCATGAAGGATTTCGCGCTCAACATGAATTTCTATGAGGACAGGCCGGTCATCGATCAGACTTCCCTTCCGGGCAGATATGACTTCACGCTGCAGTGGACCGACGATGTTGCGCGAGAGAGCGGGCCCGGCGTACCTCCATCGATTTTCACTGCGATCAGGGAACAGCTTGGTCTGAGGTTGGACGCTGTCAAAGGTCCGGCCGAGGTGCTTGTCATCGATCGCCTGGATAGGCCGTCGGAGAATTAAGAGATCGGCGGATTAATGAAGAAAGGCCCGGGCGATTGCCTGGGCCTCTCGTGATGTGCGTGTCGCGGCGCAGGGTTACATGGGGCCGAGGCGGCGGTGGGTGACGGGGAGGTCGCTGAGGCGGAGGGCGAGGGATTTGGCTCCTCCACCTCCCTTGATGAACTCGCTGAGCTCGAGCTGGACGACGTCGAAGCCGACGTCGAAGAGGCGGGTGGCTAGTTCGTGGCTGATCTCTCCAGTAAAGACCGTGCGACCGATGTTGAGGGCGCAGCAGGCCATGCGGGTGGCGTCGAGCTCGGAGACGGGGATACGGCGGGATTCGGGGTAGGCGAGCTCGATGGCGGCGCGGGAGGCGGCGTCGAAGGCTCCGGGGTAGTAGAGAATGTAGCCGCCGTCGCGGGGGTCGGAGGAGGCTCCGCTGAGAGGCGTAAAGCAGGTGTCGAGGTGGTAGAAACGGGGGTCAGCGAGATGCAGCGAGGTGACGGGGACGTGCCATGCGTCGGCGATGTGGCGATGCGCCGCGCGGCAGGTGCGGACGCCGTGCGCCGCAAAGAGTGCGGTTCCGGCGGGGTTGAAGACGACGTCGCCTTCGCCCTCGAAGGGGGTTTCGCGGGGAGTCTCCCAGAGGAGGAAGCCCTGGCTGATGAGCCAGCGGCGGAGAAAGGAGGTCTCGGCGCGGCGCTGGGGTGGATCGAAGCTGGAGACGGCAGCGACGCCGTGATGGATGAGAGCTCCGTGGCCGAGGAAGACCATGTCGGGGCAGCCGGGTTCGGGATGGAGGAGGCGGACATCGGCCACGCTGCGGAGGACGTTGTGCATGCCCTTCCACTGGGCGAAGGCGAGATCGCGCGAGGAACGATGGACGTTGCCAGCCATCCAGGGGTTCAGGACATAGTCGACGCAGTACCACTCGGGCGGACACATCAGAAAGGTGGGTCGGGTGAATTGCGGGGTGGAGGCGAATGCGTTTGCGGAGGAGATTGAAACAGCGGTGCTTGTGGCCATGATGATTGAGTTCCCTACTTCCGTCAGGAGTCTGCCCCAGCGAGACCATATTCGTCAAGTCGGGACCGTACCTAAGGGGGTACGTTTCTTCCCCCCAGACGGAACATAGATTGAGACGGTTCAAAACGGCAAAAGGTCCGCCGGATTGGCGAACCTTTTACATGTTTCAATTTGCGACAACTCAGATGCTTAGGAATGAACTTCGGTTGGCTCTTAGAGCTTCTCAAAAAAGTCACAGGCTGAGCAGGAGATGTAGACTCCGCCGGGAACGCCCCGCTCGCGGTCCTTGACGCGCTTGACGATGCGGGTGGGCTTGGAGCACTTGGGACAATCGGTGCTCTTCTGTGTATCCATGACCTTTTTGCGGTCGCCGGTTTTGGCAATCTTCGCCATTGTGATGATCTCCCTGGAGCAAATATGCGGGCTTTTGCGGCGAGGCTGCGCAGTGTGCGCGGGTCGACCTTGCTTGATCCTAGGGCTGGGCTTGTGGGCTTGGGCCGAACAGGAGGGGCAAGAGCGAATGCCGGGAAAAGCTCTGCTGCAAGTTTACACGATTGTGGCGCGGCATCAAAGGAGCTGCGGGTATTGGGATAATTTGTAAAATTGGGGGCTGATACCCGTGATCGGATTGGCTACACCGGAATCAAACGCACTTACCGACTCGCACGACACTACCCGGCTTGTGTACGGGAGGGCCCAGCCCCCAGCGGCCCCGCAGCTATGCTCTCACGCTTGTAGTGACCCTACAAGCACTTCCGCTATTGGCTTATGAGCCTCCTTGACTCGATACACAAAAGACTGCAATCTATACACATCGGAGGCTGACGATGCGGACAAATATTGATCTCGATGACGAGTTGCTGAGCAAGGCGATGCGGAGTAGCGGCCTGCGGACCAAGCGGGCGGTGGTGCAGGCGGCTCTGCAGTTGTTTGTCGACATCCAGGCGCAGGCGGGTATCCGCAAATTGCGCGGAAAGGTGCAGTGGGATGGCGATCTTAGCGAGTCGCGCAGGGGGCGTCATGCGGAGTAGCCGGCCATGGTGATCGTCGATACAACCGTCTGGATTGACTATCTGGGTGGGGTTGAGAATGCGCAGACGGAGTGGCTGGATGAGGCGCAGCAACGGATGCGGCTTGGGTTGACGGACTTGATTCTGTGCGAACTGTTGCAGGGTGTTCGTGGGGACGCGATGTTTGCGCAGGTGCGGCGGGAGATGATGCGGTTCGAGATTTTCTCAACC
>DATCDL010000389.1:0-4522 GCA_036510715.1 Acidobacteriaceae bacterium | reverse complement strand
GACGGCGATGCGAGCCTCGCGCGATTCGATGCGCCCGATCCACTCTGAAAGCAGGAGAGGGTTGCTCACGCGCGGGCTGGCTCGGGCGCGGCGAGCAGCGTGCGGCACCAGTCGACGGAGAGGGCGAGGCCTTCTTCGAAGCCGACGGAGGGGTTGTAGCCAAAGGCTTCGCGGGCGGCGGAGATGTCGGCGAGGGAGTCGCGGATGTCGCCGGCGCGGGGTTCGGTGTAGAGTGGCGGAGCGGTGTAGCCGGTGATCTTCGCGAGCAGGCGGTAGGTGTCATTGAGCGAGATGCGCTCGCCGCAGGCGGTGTTGAAGACGCGCCCGGCGACGCGTTCGGCGGGAGCTTCGAGCGCGAGGAGATTGGCGCTTACGGCGTTCGCGATGTAGGTGAAGTCGCGGCCCTGCTCGCCGTCGCCCTGGATCGTGGGCTGTTGGCCTTGGAGCATCTGCAGCGCCCATTTGGCGATGACTCCGGAGTAGGGCGAGTCGGGTGCCTGGCGCGGGCCGAAGATGTTGAAGTAGCGCAGGCAGACGGTTTCCATGCCGTAGACGCGGGCGTAGCTCTGCATGTAGAGCTCGCCGGCGAGCTTCTGCACGGGGTAGGGCGCGATGGGCTGCGGCGTCATGGTTTCGACTCGCGGGAAGCCGGGCTGATTGCCGTACGCGGAGCTCGACGCAGCGTAGAGCACGCGCTTGATGCCAGCGGCGCGCGCGCCTTCGAGCAGGTTGAAGGTGCCGTCCAGATTGGCGTAGTGGCTCGTCCTGGGGTCCTTCACGCTGCGCGGCACGCTGGGCAGCGCTCCCTCGTGGAGGATTGCGTCGACACCGAGGCAGGCGCTCGCAACCGCGCCGGCATTGGCTAGATCGGCTTCGATGAAGTCCACGCCAGCGGGGATGTTGCCGCGCTTGCCGGTGGCGAAGTTGTCGAGTCCACGTACGCTGTGCCCGCGCGCGAGCAGAGCCTCCGCAAGGTGCGAGCCGATGAAGCCCGCGACGCCGGTGATGAGATAGATAGCCATTTCGGAAAGTTTATCCCGTTAAGGATGCCGGGGGTGTGCGGTTTGCGATATTCGAATCGGAACGCTATTCTCCGCATATGAGCCGCATGCGTTGGGCTGTGCTCGTACTCATTCTGGCAATGGGCGGCCCGGGAACGCGGGCGCAATCGCCCTGCGAGGCCTGTGTCGGAGGGCATCCTTCCGAGGACACAGTATCCGCTTGGCTGCGGTCGGGCGAACCGCGGCTGGTGGCGTGGGGTGCCACGTTTGCGCTGCAACGCAAGGATGAGTTGCTGATCCCGGAGATGTTTGGGTTGGCTCGGAATTGGAGTCCGTTGCCCAGACAAGCGGTGAAGGCTGACGGGGGCCTGCGGCCCCGGACGGACGAGGAGATGCAGCGGGGTGACGCGATGGCCGCCGTGCTGGATGCTCTCATCCAGATGCATGTGACTCTCGATCTGGATGTGTTGCGCCTGCTCGCGGCTGATTTCCCGGCGCAGGCCATTGTGATGGCAGCGAGAATGCCTCCGGAGGAGGTCCAGCCCTTGATGATGGAGTGGTTGGCGTTACCATCCAAGCCTGAAGAGGGTCGGCCGAATGCGTCCTTACGACGTTCCGCGGCGGCGATGCTGGCCCTGCATCCTGCTCCGGGATTTGCTGCGGAGTTGATGCGCGGAACGCATGCGTGGATGACGCTCGCCGTGACTACGCCGGACGGAGAGGGAACGGGTCGGACCTCGGTAGGTGATTGTGGGGCTGGAGCAGTCCGAGCGGCACGGTTAGGTTGGCCCGTATTGAATGGGTACGGTGTACGCGAAAGCCATCATGATGATCCCGCGGAGATCCTGATTCCGGGGATCGATCCGATCAGGGTGAACCGGGGCCCGCAGGTTGGCGCAGGCTGCGGCTTTGGCGTGTATTTGAATGATCGCCAACGGGGCAGACTGATTGCACAGATGCTCGGTATTGCGCCGAAGGACCTGGCGTGGGGCCAGCATGGGGTGATACGCATCACGTACCAGTCGGACGCGCAGTTTGTGAGCGAGGTTCAGGCGAAGATGGAGGCTGAAGAGCTCGCCATGCAAGATACGTTGCAGACCCTTGAAGACAAGGGGCTGATCACTGGTGCGGAACGTGCATCGGCTCTGCCGCAGGTCGAAGTCTGGGCATGGGACCAGCGCAGCACGGAGCCGAATCGACTGCCCCAGCCAGCGTTTCGGTATGCGAATATTCGCTGGAACGACGGCGAAAATAGCTGGGAATTTGACCAGACGTGGTGATGAGCGCGCGAGCCGCTACCCATGCCGTCGTATGGATGCCGGACGCTGTTCCTCCCGCCGGGTCAGTAGGTGCGGACGGTGAAGTCGATGACTTTGGCCATGTGACTGTCGAATTTGCTGATGCTGCGGGTGGGGGAGCGGATGCCGCGAAACTGCACCCAGACCTCATAGTCGACGTTGCCGTTGAGGCGCTTGAAGTTGTAGTGGCCGCTCGCGTCAGTAAGGTAGGTGACGACCTCGCCGGAGGCGGTGTTCCGCAGTTCGACGACGGCGTTGCGAATCGGTTCGCGGCCAGTGTCGGTGATGGTTCCGGAGAGGTTGCGCACCGAGGGCTGAGCCATCTTCTGCGCCCAAGCGGGCTCGGCTCGCAGCAACAGCGCGGCCGCCCCGAGCAGGATTCCCGCTGCGATGCAGGTCATCCCTTTGGTCCGCCATCCGTGTTGCGCGCTGGTCTTGATGGTCATGGGACCCTCGTCGTTGCGGGGAAGCTGCGCTCAATTTGCCGGGAAGCTGCTCTAGTAGCTGTGACCGAGGATCGCGTGGGACTCGTAGGGTTCTTCGAGGCGCTTGATCTCGTCGGTTGTGAGTTTCAGTTGCAACGACTTCAGAGCGTCCTCCAGTTGGTAGAGCTGGCTCGCTCCAATGATAGGCGCAGTGATGCCGGGTTTGGACAGAATCCAGGCGAGCGCGACCTGCGCGGGGTTGACGTGGCGGGTGGCGGCGATCTCGACAACGCGGTCGACGACGTTGAAGTCGGCGACGCGGTAGTACAGGCTGTGACCGAAGTCGTCGGTGCGGGCGCGGACGGTTTCTGTTTTGCCGTCGCCGCGTTTGCGCGTGCCGGTGAGGAAGCCTCGCGCCAGCGGGCTCCACGGAATGCAGCCCACGCGCTGGTCGAGGCACAGCGGAATCATCTCCCGCTCCTCCTCGCGATAGACCAGGTTGTAGTGGTTCTGCATCGTGACAAAGCGAGCCAGCCCGTTCGTTGATTGAAAGTGGAGCATCTTCTGGAACTGCCACGCATACATGCTCGACGCGCCGAGATACAGCGCCTTGCCTGCCTTCACGACATCGTGCAGCGCCTCGCAGGTTTCCTCGATGGGAGTGAGCGGATCGAAGCGGTGAATCTGGTAGAGGTCGATGTAATCCACGCCGAGGCGCTTGAGGCTGGCGTCGATGGACGCCATGATGTGTTTGCGCGAGAGGCCGCGGTCATTGGGGCAATCGCTCATCGGGTTGTAGACCTTGGTGGCGATGACCAGCTCCTGGCGGCGGGGCTGGAACTCGCGCAACAGCTTGCCGGTGATGCACTCGCTTTCGCCGATGGAGTAGACGTCGGCGGTGTCGAAGAAGTTGATGCCTGCCTCGACGGCGCGCTGGATGATCGGCCGTGCGTCGTCTTCTTCGAGCACCCACTCGCGCCACTTTTTGCTGCCGTAGGTCATCATCCCCAGGCAGAGCGGAGAGATGCGTGCGCCGGTGGCTCCGAGGTTTACGGTGGGCATCGTGGTGCAATCGGTTTCGTCCATGCGTATTGGACGCAGAATGTGACTGCCGGGTTCCAGAAGGAACTGGCCTACCCGGCGAGAGGCGATGGCATCTGAAGAGAGCAGGAGACGCCGCGTGCGCGTCATCGGCTGCTCACGAGCGGTCAACGGGCCCCTTTACAACGCGTACGCGGCGAGCCTCCGAAGGTTGCGAGAGGATTTTCATGACATTACGACATTGGAATCGGTACACACAAACTCTGCGGGTAGGCGCGATTGCGGCTTCCCTGATGGTGGCTACATGCCTGCCGGCGGCAGCCCAGCATCGTCATCAAGACAATCGCCGCAATGACAACTTTTATCAGGGTGCTCGCGATGGCGGCCGTGGCGGCGACTATAACGGCCACTACGATAGGGGCAACGATCATCGCGACTACAACAACCGCCGCGATGACCATCGCGACTACAACAACCGCGACTACAACCAGGGCGGCATAGGGCCCGGCCAGGGCGCAGCCATTGGTGCCGCCGGTGGAGCGTTGCTGGGAGCGCTCTTCGGTGGCGGGTTGAAGGGAGTCATCGTCGGCGGAGCAGCCGGCGCGGGTATTGGCGCGATCGCCGGTCAGGGCAACCAGAATAACCACCACCGGCAGTACTACGGCGGCCAGCCGTACTAGATTGGCTGGCCTCTTTCGAGACTTTGGATTAAGCAGCGAAGCGATTTGATGAATGCGAGAGGATTGAAATGAAGATA
>DATCDL010000388.1:0-8291 GCA_036510715.1 Acidobacteriaceae bacterium | reverse complement strand
CGTCGAGCGCAACAACGGCTCCTCCAACCTCGGCCTCATCGGCATCAAGCGCCGCGGCGTCCCTCTCGCCCAGCGCATCGCCAGGCTCATCGAGACCATCGAGAAGACCCCCGTCGACACCGGAGTCCTCGACATCAGCTTCTACCGCGACGACCTCTCCACCGCCGGCCCTCGCCCCATCGTCGAAAAGGGCGAGATCGGCTTCGACGTCAACGGCCGTGACATCATCCTCATGGACGACGTCCTCTACACCGGTCGAACCATCCGTGCCGCGCTTGATGCGCTCTTCGATCACGGCCGCCCCAAGAGCGTTCAACTGCTCGTCCTCATCGACCGCGGCCACCGCGAGCTCCCCATCGAAGCCCGCTTCATCGGCCGCACCGTCCCCACCTCGCGCCGCGAGATCATCGAAGTCAAACTCCGCGAGATCGACAACGACGAACAGGTCATCCTCGTCGAGCTCGTCGACTAGGCAGGCCGCATCCTGCTGCTTCTGCATCAGTAATCCGCCATGAGCGACGAAGCCCTCTCCCAACTGGACGCCGAACTCGACGCTCGCACCACCGAGTCGATCCCCATCCCCGCCCCCAACGCGCCCGAACCCCTCTCCATGGGCGAAGTCCTCCGCGTCGTCACCATGCGCCGCCTCTGGTACGCCCAGATCGTCTCCGTCTTCGGCGACTTCCTCGCCCTCTTCGCGGTCATCACCATCATGACCTTCCGCCTGCACGCCACCCCGGAGCAGGTCACCGGCCTCAACATCGCCTACCTCCTCCCCATCGCAGTGCTAGGCGTCATCAGTGGCGTCTTCGTCGATCGCTGGCCCCTCAAAATCACCATGGTCGGCAGCGACTTCACCCGTGCCGGCCTCTGCTTTCTGCTCTTCTTCATCCACACCACCTGGGGCTTCTACACGGTGATGGCCGCCATCAGCATCTTCTCCAGCTTCTTCTCCCCGGCCCAGGGAGTGGCCATCCGCTCCGCCGTTCCCTTCCACGGCCTGCGCTCCGCCAACGCACTCATGCAGCAGGTCATGTTCATCATGCGGATCATCGGCGGCCCCATCGCCGTCGCCATCGTCCGCATCTTCGGCCCCAGGGTCTGCTATGGCCTCGACGCCGTCAGCTTCCTCGCCTCCGGCACCCTCATCGCCTCCCTCGCCCTCATCATCCCGCGCAATCCGCTCGCCGAGGAAGCCCCCCAACCCGACCGCCACGCGCAGGCCTCCGCCATCGCGCGCATCCTCCACGACATGAAGGTCGGCGCCAACTTCATCCTGCACCACGCCGCTCTGCTCTTCGTCATCGTCGCGCTCGCGGCGGGCATGTTTGTACTGGGCTGCTTCGGCCCGCTCATCGCTGTCTATGTTCGCGACACCCTGCACGCCTCCTCCACGATCTTCGCCGTCACCAGCGCGGGCATCGGCGTCGGCCTGCTCGGCGGCGTCAACATCCTCAACGTCTTCGCCAAGCGCATCCCCAACACCACGCAGGTCTACCTCGGTCTGGGAGGCATCGCGCTCGGCACCACACTACTCGCCGCCGCTCCGCTCGCCGCCCTCTCTCTGCCCCTGCTGCACACCAGCATGCCCGTGGTCGTCACCGTCTTCGGCTGTTTCGTCGTCGGCTTCTCCTGCGCCGGCATCATCGTTCCTTCGCAAACCCTCATCCAGGAAGAAACCCCCGGCGAGCTCATGGGCCGCGTCGGTTCCACCACCATGTCCGCCGTCTTCGGCGCACAAATCCTCGGCCTTCTGCTCTCCGGAATCCTCGCCGATCACATCGGCGTCCGCGGAGTCTTCGCGCTCTGCACCTTCTTGCTCGCCGTCCTCATTGTCGCGGGCAAGCTCTGGATGGAGCCCAAAGATCACCCCGCCCTCGCCTGATTACGGCTTCGAGAACGACCGCACGATCACGACCATATTCCAAATATCCTCGGGCTTGGCCCGGTCTCCTTCACCCGGCATCGTCCCCTGGCCATGCGTGATGATGTAGAACAGCTCCCCATCCGTCATGCCCTTCAACGCCGCCGGATCCGTCCAGTCCTTCATCGTCAGCTTCGACTGCAAAGCGAGGTCGCTTTTTCCATTGCCATTGTCTCCGTGGCACACCGCGCAATCGTATCCGTACATTTTCTTCGCATGTGCCATCCCCTCGGGAGTCGGCTTCCCCGGATTGGTCAGCAGCTTTGCTTCAGGTGGAATCACCGGCACGGCGGGCGCTGCGGTCGGCTGCTGCAATGGCCCCGCAAACATCAACATGCACAACGACAATAAAATCTTCATCACAGGATGCTCCTGTTGACCAGCGCCCTAACCATCCCCTGGTTGAGCCCATTCGCCAGATCAATACGTCACCAAGCCTCCCACCCTGGCCACAGCCTGTCTGTGACTCACATCACGAGGCAATCCAACTTCCATCGCCCCATGAGTGATCTTCCTTTCAGGCCATTTTGGACACAGCAGCGCGCGCGATCAAAACCGCCGTATACGCCGCTCCAAACCCGTTATCGATATTCACCACCGTCACATTCGGGCTGCACGAGTTCAGCATCCCCAGCAACGCCGTAGCCCCACCGAACGAAGCTCCATACCCAACCGACGTCGGCACCGCAATCACCGGCACGCCCACCAGCCCCCCTACAACGGATGGCAACGCGCCCTCCATTCCCGCGCAGACAATCACCGCATTCGCCGTCAGCAGATCGCTCCGCACCGCGAGTAAACGGTGCAATCCAGCCACGCCGACATCATACAAACGCGTCACCCTCGCACCAAATGTCTCCGCCGTAGCAGCCGCCTCCTCCGCCACCGGCAGATCGCTCGTCCCAGCGCACACCACCGCAATATGCCCACCCGTCTCACCCGAAACCGCCGTCTGCCGAACACTCACCGTCCGCCCCAGTGAATTGTGAACGGCCCCTGGATGCGCACGCAGCAGCGCCTCCGCCGTCGGCCCATCCACACGCGTCGCCAGTACATCCACTCCATCCGCAATCATGCGGCTAAAGATCGCGACCGTCTGCTCCGAGGTCTTGCCAGCAGCATAAATCACCTCCGGCAAACCCGTCCGCAGGCTGCGATGATGATCAATCCGGGCATGTCCAATATCTTCAAACGGCAACGTAGCAAGGCGCGCCGCCGCGTCCTCCGGCGACATCCCGCCACGCTCTACTTCGGAGAGGATTGCCAGCAAATCGGAAGGAGTCATACCGTCGCCCCATCTCCATCCTTCGCCGCTTCCATGCTCTTTTGATACGCTGCAATCGCAACCTGCTGCACTTCCTTAAGCGCAACGCCATGCTTCATCGCGGCAGCGCGGCAGTCTTCAAACTCAGGAGCCGCATTCAAAACCTCACCCCCAAGCGATCCGATCTTGATGCGAATCTCGCCATAGACCGTCTGCACCGGCGCATGATGTCGATCAAGACAAAAGCGCTGCTCCTGCCGAACGCGCACCCCAAGGGTGCTGGTCTCACGCAGCATCAACCGCTCCAGCGCACCACTCTCCGCCGGCTGACACAACATCGTCAGCAACGTTCCCGGACGCCCCTTCTTCATGATCACCGGAGTCAACATCACATCCAGCGCACCCGCAGCCAGCGCCGCTTCAGCAACCCACGCGATGATCTGCGGCGACAGATCATCCAACGCCGTCTCCAACACGGTGACCGTCTCCGTAGGCTTGCTCGCCGTCCTGCCGAGCGCGTCGGTCGTCTCCTCCGCACTCCCCACACTCAAACGCAAAACATTCGGAAACCCCTTCGGATTCCGCGTCCCTGCGCCATACCCAATCTGCTCCACCCGCATCGCCGGCTGCTGCCCAAACACAGGCTCAATCGCCCGCAGTAACGCAGCTCCGGTCGGTGTTACCAGCTCCTTCTGCACATGTGCCGAATACGTCGGAAACCCACGCAGCAAATCAGCCGTCGCTGGCGCCGGAACCGGAAACGTTCCATGCGCACACTCCACCATCCCACCCCCAACGTTGAGCGGCGAGCAGTACCACGCTCCGACCTCCAGATGATGAATGCCCGCACTGGCAGCGACGATATCCACGATCGCATCCACTGCCCCCACCTCGTGGAAATGAATCTCCTCGATCCTCACATTGTGAATCTTCGCCTCTGATTGTCCCAGCAACTCGAACGCTCGAATCGCCGTCCTCTTCACCGGCTCAGTCAGTTCCGCCGCCTCAATCAATCCACGAATCACGCGAAGCGAACGCCCATGACCATGCGCGTGGCCGTCTTCATGACCCTCCATCTCCGCGACAACCTCATGACCATGCGCATGACCCGCCTTATGCAGGTGCTGCGTCTCCGGCAGCTGCGTATACGGAGCTTGAGTTTTTTGCTCGTCGATGCGCGCATCAGCCTCTTGCTTCTCCGCAAGATGGCCGTCATCCATCACGTGTACTTTCGTGCAGGAAATACCGCTCCGATCCACGGTTTCAACCTTCAGGCTAGCGCCAATCTTCAGCGCCGCAGTAGCCTCCTCCAGCACCGCCAGCGGCACCCCGGCATCCACCAGCGCACCCAGAAACATGTCGCCCGATATTCCGGCAAAGCAATCAAGATAAGCAATACGCATCAGTTCTCTTTCGTTACAAATTCGACGTTGGACTTCCTTTAAGTGACAGCTGCGAATCGAAGCATCGCTCCTGATTCATTGCCTCGACGTGGCCGAAGCAATCGCCGTGACCGGCAAAACATCGTTCATCGAACCCGAACGATAGCCCTGGGTTTCAAGCGTTACATAAACAAATCCGGCGGCCCGCAAAGCGTCCGTCATCGCGTCCAGCATGGTCAGCGTCAACGCCCGAGCAAGATCCTCCCGAGCAATTTCAATCCGCGCAATTTCTCCATGGTGACGAACGCGCACCCGCATAAAGCCAAGTGCATGCAGAGCATCTTCCGCTCGCTCCACCTGCGCAAGATTCTCCGCCGTCACCGCCCGCCCATATTCAATCCGCGAAGAAAGGCACGCACTCGCCGCCTTGTCCGCAAGCGATAACCCGGCATCTCGCGCCAGCATGCGAATCTCAGCCTTACTCAACTCAGCATCCACCAGCGGAGCAACAGCTCCATGCAGCGCAGCCGCCCGTTGCCCTGGCCGGTATTCCCCACGGTCATCCAGGTTCATGCCATACGCAACATGCTCCCATCCGAGTCGCCCCCGCGCCTCTTCCATTTGCGTAAAAAGCTCGCTCTTGCAATGGAAGCAGCGCTGCGAATCATTGCGCGCATAATCCTCGTGCTCCAACTCATGGGTCTGCAACACGTGCACGGGTATCTCATACTCGCCCGCAAACGCCAATGCAGCCGCAAGCTCCTTCCGCGGCAACGACGGCGAATCAGCAATCACCGCAAGCATGCGCTCCCCCAATACCTCATGCGCCGCATACGCCAGATACGCAGAGTCAGTCCCGCCCGAGTACGCCACCAGCAGTGAGCCGAGCGACCTGAGATTCTCCCGCAAAAGCGCCGATTTTTCGTCCAGGGTCATCGTGCTCCCCATCATCCCAGCTCCATCATGACCGCTCAGCCTTTGCTGCGATCCGTGAAGCGAAAGAACAACGACTGCTTCGCAACAGGAGCCGCAAGCTCATTAATCGCCGCCATCTGAGAACCAGAGAACGGCGTGAAATCGCGCGCAATCTGAACGTTCTCTTCCAACTGCGCAACATTGTCGCAACCAATAATCACCGTGCTCACAGGATGAGTCAGCGTGAAGTACATTGCCTCGCGCATATTGATCACGCCGGGCCGTGTCGCAATCGCCGATCCCTCCCACGAATGTTCCTGCTGCTCAAGCGGCGGCGGTGTCCAGTTCGAGAGCAGCCGTCCACGTGCCGGAACCTTCATCCCGATAATCCCCATCTGCTTCTCAACGGCCAGCGGCAGCAGCTGCTCCGTAAAACTATGAATGTGCGAATCAGCCGCATTCAGCGCCATCAGAATCGTGTCGAACGGATGCCGATTGATCGCGTCCATCAACGCCTCAGGTCGATAGTGCCCCGTGACGCCAAGAAACCGCACCACCTTCTGGTCCTGCATCTCAAGCAGCGCCTCCATCGCGCCGCCCTTGGCGAAGATCGCATCCACGTCTTCCGGAAGCCCCACATCATGCAGCTGCCACAGGTCCACATGATCCGTATTCAGCAGCTTCAGTGACTTCTCAATCATCCGCAGCGAACCCTCGCGCGTCCGCTCCTTCGTCTTCGTTGCCAGAAACGCCTCATGTCGGCGATTCTTCATCACGCGCCCGTAATACTGCTCGCTCCAGCGTTCTGGTCCGCCATAAATTGACGACGTGTCGAGATAATTCACCCCGAGATCAAGCGACCGCTCAATGATCGGCACTGCCACATCAAAATTATTCGCCTTCTCCAGGGCAGCCTGCCCACCGAGGCTGAACAGGCCCACCTTGTATCCCGTCTTACCCAGGTTCCGCGTAGGCATCGCAGACTGCGTCTTCGGATTGACCGGCACGTCAGACATCGCATGGCCGACCGACGCGCGCGCGGGCATCGCGGCCTGCGTCAGCAGACCAGCGGCAACGGCCCCACCAGTCTTCAAAAAATTACGACGATTTGCGGAGCTTGGCGGCTTGTTCATCGATAAGTCCCTCGAGTCCTGCGTCATCGAAACGATTGTACCTTCGCTATCCTTCACCCGTCATCGTTGCGGCGCCGTTCCATTCGCAGGCGCAGCGGCGGAGGCATCTGGCGTCGTAGCGGGCACAGTTGGCATAGCCGCCGGAACAGCCAGCGGCACCCGCGGTGACGCCACCTCCGACTCCGGCGTACCACTCTGCTCTTCGTCACCTATCTGGAACACCGGCGTCCCCTTCGGCAGCTTCAACCGCCCATCCGCCAGGTATGCGACCACCACTCCTCCCGTCACCTCGGGCGCAAGGATCGTCAGCGGCAGCAGGTATTTCTTGCTCTTCAGCAGCGACTCCGCCACACCATCCACAGCATGACTGCGTGGCATCGTGCCCGGAACCTGCGGGATCACGAACGCAGTCATATGAACCTCGGGATACTTCTTGCCATACTTCACCAGCGACCGCGCCACCTGCTTCGGCGTCATCAGCCCGACATCAGCAATGAAGTTGCGGTGTATGGCATGCGGCATATAGGTGTCCAGCACCACACGAGAGAAGTCCGCGCAATTATGAAATAGCAAATTGAAATGCCCCACATTCCTTCGGTCATTGAAAATCGCAATGAACCGCGCATCCTGCTCCGGCGTGCTGTCGATCTCGAACCCATGGATCGTCCGGTCATAGGACGACCCGACCAACTGCGTCCACTCACCCTTCGGAGTTCCACCCTTACGGCTGTCCGGCGCGAGCGACAACAGGTGCTCCCGACGATACGCGTCACGCAAAGCAGCAACCTTATCCTTGTCCACCACAGCAGGAATCTGGCTCACATCATCAACGGCATACAGATACCCAACCAGCGGCATCGCTATCCAGTCATACCCATCGATCTTGTGGTATCGGCTGATGACCGCGCCGAACTCACCGTCGCGGCATGGCCGCAGAGCGAGCGGCGAATCTGCACAAATATGATTGAGATAAACAGCCGCGTGGCCCGTTGGATTCATGGCGCCGAACGTGCCGTAGGGCTCTTCCATCAGCAGCGCCACGGAGGCAGAAGCACTGCCAGCCATCAAACACAGGCCCGCGGCTCCCGCTACAAGCCGGAAGAATCTCCCACCCTTTATTTTGCTGATTTTCTGACGATCGATCATCCGCATTTGGATGCGAATTACAGCCCCAGCGTCAAAGCTTTCCTACATAAAGTAATCGGGCGGACTCCGCACAGCGCGGAGTCCGCACAACAACTAAGCGTTGTACGTCGACGACGAGACACGGCCACCGCGGCCGGTCCAGTTGGTATGGAAGAACTCGCCGCGGGGCTTGTCGACGCGCTCGTAGGTGTGGGCTCCGAAGAAGTCGCGTTGCGCCTGGAGCAGGTTGGCGGGCAGGCGCTCGGTGCGATAGCCATCGTAGAAGGCCAGCGCGGTGGAGAAGGCCGGCGTGGGGACGCCGATCTCGATGGCGTGGACGATGCCCTTGCGCCAGCTTGCCTGGTACTTATTTAGCGCGCCGGAGAAGAAGTCGTCGAGCAGCAGGTTGGCGAGGTCCGGATTCTTGTCGAAGGCGGCCTTGATATTGCCGAGGAAGGCGGAGCGGATGATGCAGCCTCCACGCCACATCAGCGCGATGCCTCCCATGTTGAGGTGCCAGCCCTGGTCCTTTTCGGCGGCGCGCAACA
>DATCDL010000387.1:0-8167 GCA_036510715.1 Acidobacteriaceae bacterium | reverse complement strand
CGGTGGTGAGTGCGACTGCGGCGAAGGGGAAGACGCCATGAGCCGGGAGCGCGAGAGGGTGGGCGAACCGCTGAAGAGGTGGGAAGAAGTGGCGATCGGTGTGGCTGCGATTGCGATGATTTTTGCGGCGCTGTTGATGGTTACGGTGAAGCCGGTTCGTGTGGCGGCTGCGGGGCAACGGGCAGGAACGCGGGTCGAGCGGCCTGAGGACGCAGTGCAGTATCTGAGCCCGGTGGCGCTGCAGATTTCGCATGATGGGCAGTGGCTGTATGTGGTGTGTGAGGACAGCGACTTGATGCTGGTGGTGGACACGCGCGCGGGGCGTGTGGTGCGAAGGGTAGAGGTGGGGCGGAGGCCGAAGGGGGTTGCGATTTCGCCGGATGGGAAGACGCTGTATGTGTCGGATGAGGCGAGCGATGCGGTGACGGAGTTGGATGCGCAGAGCTTTGCGGTGCGGCGAACGTTGAAGGTGGGATGGGGGCCGGTGGGGCTGACAACGGATCGCACGGGCGAGGTGTTGTATGTGGCGAACACGTTGGGGAATGACGTGTCGGTGATGGATCTGCGGACGGGGCTGGAGAAGAAGCGGCTGGAGGCGGGGCACTATCCGGAGTATGTTGCGCTGTCGCGCGATGGGAGCCGGGTGTATGTGGCGAATCTGCTGGCGCGATTGGCTCGGCCGAATGAGCCTCCGGTGTCGGAGTTGACGGTGATCGATTGCGCGAAGCAGGAGGTGTCGGCGCGGATCGATGTACCGGGCGTGATCCAGATGCGGCATATCGCGGAGTTGCCCGCGAGCGCTGGAGGGTATGTGCTGATCCCGTTTATGCGGCCGAAGAATTTGAATCCGTTGGTGCAGATTCCACAGGGAGGGTATCTGACGCACGGGATGGCGGTGATTCGTCCGGCGAGATTGAGCGCGGATGGAGCGGGGAGTTATCGGGTGACGGAGGTGTTGCTGGATGACATCGATCACTACTATGCCGACGGGTTTGGTGTGGCTACGACTGCGGAGGGGCGGTGGGCGCTGGTGACGGCGTCGGGGGCGGATGTGGTGTCGGAGGTGAATACAGCGAAGTTGCGCGGGTTGCTGGTGCGGAGTGCGGCTCGAAGGATGGAATTGGCGAACCGGCTGGATTCGGCGAATACGTTTGTTGCGGGACGCGTGGCGACGGGGCGGAATCCGACGGATGTGATTGCTTCGGCCGACGGGAAGTTTGCGTATATCGCGAACCGGATGGACGACACGATCAGCGTGATGGATATGACGCGGAGGGAGATTGCGTCGACGATTGATCTTGGGGGGCCGAAGGAACTTTCTCGGAGGCGGCGTGGGGAGCGGCTGTTTTACAACGCGAGATATTGCTACCAGGGGCAGATGGCGTGTGCTACGTGTCATCCGCATGAGGGGCTATCGGATGGGCTGGCGTGGAGTCTGGAGACTCCGCAACTGGGACGCGACGTGGTGGAGAATCGTACGCTGTACAGCATCGACGGAACAGCGCCGTTCAAGTGGAATGGAAAGAATCCAGACCTGGAGACGCAGGATGGGCCGAGGACGGCGATGTATATCTTCCGGTCGCAGGGGTTCAGTTCAAGCGAAGTGGAAGATCTGGTGGGGTACATTTTTTCGCTGCACCTGGCGAGGAATCCGCATCTCGCGGCGGATGGGCAACTGACCGACGCGCAGGCACGTGGGCGGGTGATGTTTTTCAGGGACAAGAGTAGTAGCGGCGCGATGATTCCGCCGATGCAGCGGTGCTATACGTGTCATTCGCCGTTGACGCACTTCACGTCGAGGGTGCAGGTGAATGTGGGGACGGGGACGAAGTACGACACGATCCAGGCGTTCGATGTGCCGCAGTTGGAGGGCGTCGTGATGAAGCCGCCGTATCTGCACAATGGCGAGGCGCTGGAGTTGGAAGATATCTGGACCTTATTTAACCCGGAGGATAAACACGGTTTGACCTCGGACATGAATAAGGCGCAGTTGAACGATTTGATTGAGTACTTGAAGACGCTGTGAGGGTCAGGATGATGATGCGTGCGCGGAGGATTTTAGTGGTTGCGGGAGTGCTGGCTGGCGCGATAGTGAGTGTGAGCGCGCAGACTCCGGCGCAGACTCACGCAGAGACTCCGGCGCTGTATACGAGGTGGATTAACTACACTCCGGCGAATGGGTTTCCTGCGGGCGAGGTGTTTTGCGTGACCGTGGATGGCACGAAGGTGTGGGCGGGGACGTCGCACGGGCTGGTGCTGTTGGAGGATGGGCGCGTGAAGAAAATCTTCACGGAGAAGGATGGGCTTGCCGGGCGCGCGGTGATGTCGGTTGCAGTGGATAAGGAGGCGGGCGATGTGTGGGTGGGGACGTTTGGCGGGCTGAGCCGCTACTCGGGTGGACAGTTCACGAACTATACGAATCTGACGAGTGGGCTGGCGAATGACCTGGTGTACGGCGTTGCGATGCAGGGGCAGAATGTGTGGGTGGCAACCGCGGCGGGCGTGAATCGGCTGGATACGCGGACGGGGAGTTGGTCGATCTTCAATGAGTCGAATGCTCCGTTTGCAGAGCCTTGGGGATACGGGATTTCGGTGGGCAAGGACAAGGTTTATTTCGCGGTGTGGGGCGGGGGCGTGTTGTCGTATGACTTGGCACAACATTATTGGAAGCCATATACGGACCCTGACGGCGAGATGGAGATGGTGCTGTATCGCAACCAGGGATTGATCCACAACATCGTGAGCAGCGTGTCCTACAACGAGGAGACGAAGACGTTCTGGGCGTCGACTTATTTTGGATTGAGTGGATATGACGGACGGAACTGGCACAACTACCTGACGAAGGATAGTGGGCTGGCTTCGAATTTTATTAATGCGGTGCGCTCGCGCGGCGATGAGGTGTGGGCGAGTACGCAGGGTGGGCTGAGCGAGTTGAATACGCGGACGGGTGCGTGGGTGACGTATCGGCGAGATGAGAAGACGGGGCGCGGGGAGATTCTTGTGACCTATGCGGATGGAAGGAAAGAGCACATCGCCGAGGGAACCAGCCTGGCGCACAGCTACATTTTGAATACGGATTTTCAAGGCGACGACATCTGGGTGGCGACGGCACAGGGCCTGAGCCATGGGATGCGCGCGCAGCAAAAGGAGCAGGGCAAATGAGCAATATTTTGATGGAAGCAGAAGCAGACCTGGCGGTGAAGAAGGGGAGCAATGGGGCTCCGAAGATGTTGCGGAAGAAGGCAATGTCGGCACCGAAGGCGCTGAATGAGGCGTACCGGTATCAGAAGCCGTCGTCGTTTTCGCGGGGCATGCGGCTGGATATCAAGGGGATTACGATCCTCATGATTTCGGGTACGGCGAGTGTTGGGGAGAGTGGCGAGACCGTGCATCCGGGAGACTTTGGGGCGCAGACGCGGCGGGCGTATCAGAACGTTACGGACCTGTTGAAGTCGGAGGGAGCGACGTGGAAGGACGTGGTGCGGACGACATGTTATCTGCGCGACATTGAACGGGACTATGAGCAGTTCAATTTAATTCGGACGCAGTTCTTTGAGGAGCAGGGGCTGGATGTGCTGCCCGCGTCGACGGGGATCCAGGCGATTTTGTGCTGGCCGAGTTTGCTGTACGAGATGGAAGCGATGGCGATCTTTGAGACTCCGGGTGCAGCGGAATTGAAGGACGGGAAGTGAGTATGGAACGGAAGATTGCTGGGCAAACAAGTCTTGAAGATCTGTCGCGGATTTGTCCTATCCTCGGCCGGCGAATGCATCCGGAGTTTGATGAGGGTGGGTTCGTGGTGGAGGTAGGACGGGTGCGCTTTGGTGCAGGGAGGCCGGTGGTGATTGCCGGGCCGTGCGCGGTGGAGAGCGCGCAGCAGATGATGGAGGTCGCGCTCGGCGTGAAGGCGGCGGGCGCGGACATGTTGCGCGGTGGAGCGTTCAAGCCTCGCACGTCGCCGCATGATTTTCAGGGGCTCGGCTTGGAGGGCTTGAAGATTCTGCGAGCCGCGGGCGATCTGACGGGACTGCCGGTCGTGACCGAAGTGATGGATGTGCGGCTGGTAGATACGGTGAGCGAGTACGCGGATATGCTGCAGATCGGGTCGCGGAGTATGCAGAATTATCCGCTGCTGGTGGAGGTGGGCCGGAGCGGAAAGCCGGTGCTGCTGAAGCGTGGGATGGCGGCGAGCCTGTGCGAGTGGCTGGGCGCGGCGGAATACATCGCGAACGAAGGGAACTTGAATATTGTGCTGTGCGAGCGCGGGATCAAGACGCAGGCGTCGGGGGAGTACTCGCGCTACTCGCTGGATCTGAATGTGGTTCTGGCGGTGCATGCGGAGACGTTTCTTCCGGTGATCGTAGACCCGAGTCACGCGACGGGAATGGGGTCGCGGGTGGAAGCGGCAAGCCGCGCGGCGATTGAGTTTGGCAGCGACGGTCTGATGATCGAGGTATCGAGCTGGGGTGAGGTATCGGGAGTGATGCGGCCGCGCTGTGATGCCGATCAGGCGATATCGCCGAGCACGCTGAGACGGATTGTTCGATTTATCCAAAGCCGCGAGGCCGCTGCAACGGACGCGGAAGATGTGGTGTCGAGCGATGGTCGGACGTGGAGTCGGTAGTGAGGGATAGGGAAGCTCTGAATACGTCCCCAGCATTCCCTCAGTGGCTAAAGCCGCGTTGATCTAGACGAAATTACGGCGGGACTAAAGTCCCGCCCCTTCAAAGCGAGGGACCTGTGGCGAGATTTCATAGAGGAGTTCGGCGATGAGGATTCGAGGATGGATTGGGGTCGGGTTGCTGGGTCTTGCTGGTGGGATGGTGACGTGGGCGAGTGCGCAGAATTCAGTGACGACACAATCTGCGCAGAGCGCGACGATGCCGTATGCGAATATGCCTCCGGCGGCTGCGCCGTATGGGGGGTTTCGTAAGGCGTACCAGGAGTGGTATGTGGAGCCGGACACGCTGGAATATGGCGGCGCGGCGCGCAGTGAGCCGGATGGAGATGTGGCTGCGCTGAAGACGATCAACCTGGGATTTCTTGGGCCGCTGGATGCGGCGAATGAAGATTCTGCGTATGGGATTGCGATGCTGCATGGGGCGCAGATGGCGGTGGAGGATGCGAATGCGAAGGGTGGATATCGGGGGAAGCCGTTTGCGTTGAAGGTGCATGATGACTTGCCGCTGTGGGGAGCGTCGTCGATGGCGATTGTGGGGATGCGGTTTCAGGATGAGGATTGGGCGATGCTGGGGTCGGTGGATTCGTCGTCGACGCATATCGAATTGCGCGCGACGCTGAAGCTGGAGTTGCCGATTATGGATACGGCGACGAATGATCCTACGGTGACCGAGACAGGGATTCCGTGGCTGGTGCATAACTTTCCCGATGACCGGCAGCAGGGGTATGCGCTCGCGGACTACATCTTTCTGCAACGGCACTTGAAGCGGATCGGGATTCTGCAGGTGAACAATCGGTATGGGCGGGCGGGCAAGGAGATCTTCTTCGA
This sequence comes from Acidobacteriaceae bacterium, assembly GCA_036510715.1. GTDB lineage: Bacteria > Acidobacteriota > Terriglobia > Terriglobales > Acidobacteriaceae > Granulicella. The sequence continues at coordinate 2,658 of DATCDL010000387.1, read as the reverse complement.
TACGGCGCGGCGTATCGGACACCAGCCGGCGGTGGAGGTTTGGTATGCGGCGGCCAGTAAGGATTTTTCTGCGCAATTGAAGACGATCGAAGCGAGTGGAATTGATGGGTTGGTGATCTGGGGGAATGCAGAGCAGGCTGGGCTGATCTTGAAGCAGATGCGCGCGATGGGGATGCAGCAGCCGGTGTTTGGGAGCAGCCGGATTTGCTATCCGGAGGTGGTGACGATTGCGGGTTCGGCGGCGGAGGGGTTGGTGATCATCAGCGCGATCGATCCGACGCGGAGTGATGCGCGGTGGCAGGACTTTCGGATGCGATTTGCGAAGCAGTTCGATGTCGAGCCGGATGCGTATGCGGCGTATGCGTATGACGGCGAGACGATGATGATGGCCGCGATCAACAAAGCGGGCCTGAACCGCGGGCGGATCATGGACGCGCTGCGCGGCTATGAGATGAAGGACTATGCGGGGGTGAGCGGTGACGCGCACTTTGATTACACGTTGAATAATATTGCTCCGGTGACGTTTGCGCAGGTTCGCGATGGGAAGTTTGTGTACTGGCCGGAGCAACGCACGGACTGGAAGACGAAGAGTGTGGCGTATGCGCGTTGAGGCCTTTGCAATGGTCGCGCTGCTGGCGCTCGGTGCGGGAGTGCAGGCGCAGAGCGTTGCTCCGTATGCCTCGATTGCGATGGACGGTGAGAGCTATGCGGGGGCGGGGCGAGCGGCTGCGAATGATTTGATGGGGCAGGTGGTTCACATCGGGATGCTGGCTCCGCTGCATGGAGCCCGGAAGGCTGAGGGCGACGCGATGGTTGCTGCGGCAGAGATCGCGCTGCAGGATGCGGGAGGGGATGCTTTGCCAGGCGGGCGTCGCGTCGCGCTGGCTGTTCGGGATGAGAGCGGACCGTCGTGGGGCGTGGTTTCAGATGCGGTGATTCATCTGGTAATGGAGGATGATGTGGTCGCGATGATCACGTCGACGAGTGGCGCGGATGCGCACTTGTGTGAGCAGGTGGGAAACCGCCTGGGCTTGCCGGTGCTGACGCTGGCGGCGGATGCGACGACGACGCAGATTGATATTCCGTGGATCTTCCGGATGGGTGCGAGCGATGTCGCTGAGGCGCAGGTGATGGCGCAGAATATTTATCGCGAGCGCGGGCTGACGAAGGTGATGTTGGTTACAGAGCAGGAGCATGATGGGCGGCGCGGCGTTGCAGCGATGGAGAAGGCGGCAGAGGCGCTGGGGGTTGCTGCGCCGGAGAGTGTGACCCTGGACCCGCTGCGGGTGGATGTTGGATTTGTGGTGAAGAAGATTGTCGCGGAGCAGCCGCAGGCCGTGGTGATTTGGACAGATGCGGAGACGGCGGGGACATTGATGCGCGCGATGAAGGCGGTGAAGGTGAAGACGATTTGCTTCTTTTCGGAAGATGCGGCGCAGACGAGTTACGGGATGGACGCGGCGAATGCGATGGGCGCGTGGACGGTGGCTGCTGAGGGAGAGGGCGTCCCTGCGCGGCAGAGTTTTGCGCGGCGTTATCGGCAGGCGACCGGAATCGCTCCGAGTGCTGCTGCGATGGAGAGCTATGACGCGGTGGCGATGACGATCCGTGCTCTGCGAGTGGCGGGGGCGAATCGGGCTCGGGTGCGGGATGAGTTGGCGCGGGTGCAGAACTTTGCAGGAGTTTCGGGACGGATTTCGTTTGATCGCGAAGGCAATAATCGCGCTGCAGTGCATTTGGTTCGGATGACGGAGGTGCAGAAATGAGCAGCGCTGAGGATGGGGGCGTGGATGGGTACGACGTGATTATCGTGGGGTCGGGTGCGGGCGGTGGGATGACGGCGTATCAACTGGCCAAGACGGGGCTGAAGTGCCTGATGCTCGAGGCTGGCGACTGGTACGACACCGCGAAAGATTCGAAGTGGCTGGAGTGGGGGTATGACGCACCGCATCGGGGAGCGTCGCGTGAGCCGATGGGTGCGGGTGGATTCGATGCGGTTGTGGGTGGATGGAAGGTGGAGGGCGAGCCGTATACCTGCGCTGCGGGAACGGACTTCAAGTGGTATCGATCGCGGATGCTGGGAGGGCGCACGAATACTTGGGGACGGATTGCGCTGCGCAATGGGCCGTACGATTTCAAGCCGCACAGTCGCGATGGGAAGGGGTTTGATTGGCCGATCAGCTATGACGATCTGGCACCGTACTATGACCGCACGGAAGAGTTGATTGGGGTATTTGGTTCAGCCGAGGGAATGGAAAATCTTCCCGACGGGAAGTATCTTCCTCCTCCGGCTCCGCGGTGTTACGAGCGGTTGGTGCAGAAGGCTTGCGGGATATTGAAGATTCCTTGCATTGCTTCGCGGCTTGCGATTCTTACTCGGACGAAGGGGGAGCGGCCTGCCTGCCACTATGTGGCGCAGTGCGGGAGAGGGTGCAGGCTGGGGTCAAATTTTTCATCGCCTGCGGTGCTGTTGTCTCCGGCGCTCGAGACGGGGAATTTGGAGATTCGGTGCAATGCGATGGTGCGTGAAGTGAAGACGGGGCCGGATGGATTGGCGACGGGGATTTCTTATGTTGACAAGAAATCCGGGGAGACGATGGAGGTGCGGGGGAAGGCTGTGGTGCTGGCGGCGAGTGCTTGCGAGACGGCACGGCTGCT
>DATCDL010000386.1:0-4316 GCA_036510715.1 Acidobacteriaceae bacterium | reverse complement strand
CAACATCCCAATCAAAGAGTACCCAAGCTCCGGATCCGGTCGGTCTGTCCCGATAGTCTTGCCATTCGGCGTGGCGGTTGCCCATTCGTACAACCCTGTACGCTTGGGGTCTGTCTGCAACAAAAGGATATCGATCATGCCGACCCATATGCCACCCGTTCCGCCTGCCAATCGTAGCAAAAACGATCACGGGAGCGACTCTGGAAAAGAGGTCTCGAATGACAAGTTGGTGAAGCATGAGCATCATGCCAACGCTGCGGAAAAGGGCGAGACTGCCAATATCAAGCAAAATACTACGAATAAGGGTTTCTTCCGTGGCCGACGGTTCGGTTGATCCTCCGCGGCTTCAAAATTGCTGACTCTTCGAGATTGAGAGGCTGTCATGCAAGTCCCATTGGAAGTGACGTTCGAAGGAACTGAGCCGTCGCAGGCTGTGCGCGCCGTAATCGATCATGAGGTAGATCGGCTGGAGAAACACAATGATCGCATCATTGGATGCCGCGTAGCTGTGATCGCGCCTAGCCACAAGCATCGTCACGGTACCGGGTTTCAGGTCCATATCTGGCTTACAGTTCCGCCTCACGAAAACATTCTCGTCAACCACACGCCGTCAGAGGATGCGCGGCACGAGCATGTTGAGGCAGCCATCAAGGATGCGTTCGCCTCCGCTCGACGGCAGGTCGATGACCTCGCACAAGCGAATTAAAAGGACTTGAACGTCGTCGCGGCACTTTAGTTGACTTGCATTCTGGCACGACTTTAGCGACAGCGGACGCGCTGCGGCGCACACGCCATGCCCGTTGTGGTTCAATCGAGACCGAATAGCGGATGCGGCGACCGAACCGGAATGTGATCTGCAACATTGATTCCCAGTATCCAATTGATCGGAGATAGCCATGAATGACAAATCGTTTCATCTGATAGCTGGTACAATTTTCGCACTTGTCGCGCTGCTACAGGCCTTACGAATTTACATGGAATGGTCAGTTGTGATTGGTGGTTGGAATGCGCCAACGTGGATTAGTTGGATTGCCATTGTTGTCGCGGGTGCCCTGAGCTACTTCGCCTTAACCCTCAAAAGCCACAGATAATCATGCGAATGTCAGTACCGCCGGGGCTAATAAAGCCTCGTGGCCGCTGCGACCAATTACGGCTGCTCTTGTTAAGATGGCAATGCGACGAGATCGGCGAAAGCAGTTGTCCATGAGCTCGGTTCGGGGCCAACTCTGTTCTTGACTTTGAGTTGTTGAATGTCCGCTTGTTGTCGGCTCAACCGGTCGACGCAACACAGGCATTAAATCTCTCCGCCGGGGTTTCAAATTGCAAGGTCTCCCGTGGCCGTTCGTTGAGCTGACGCGCTACTTTGTTGAGATGAGCTTGTAAGTGCATCGACAAATCGGTGCCCTTCGGAAAGTACTGCCTCAGCAAACCATTGGTGTTCTCGTTCGACCCGCGCTGCCACGGTCTTTGCGGATCGCAGAAGTAAACGTCGATGTTGGTGGCAAGCGTAAATCGTCGATGATCCGTCAGCTCCTTGCCCCGGTCCCAGGTCAGCGACTTATAGAACTCATTCGGTAGCGTCTTGGCCTGCTTGATGAGCGCGGATATGACCCTCTGGGTGTCCTTGTTGGCTATCTTCGCTAACATCACATAACGGGTATGACGTTCGAAAGGCGGCTTTGGGTGCTGACCCTGGCCGATAACTTCTCCAGGGTGTGCCCTGCGCTTTGGGTTGGACATCAGGCCAAGACATCCGACGTAGTCACGATGCTCAATCATGCTGTCGCCGCGTTCGGCAAGCCGCGAAGCATCAGTGTGGACAACGGCAGCCAGTTTACCTCGCGCGAATTCGACCTGTGGGCCTATGCGAACGGTGTCATCGTGGACTTCAGCCGACCTGGCAAACCCACTGACAATGCCTTCATCGAAAGCTTCAACGCTCGTATTCGCCTTGAATGCCTGAACCAGCACTGGTTCATGGATCTTGACGACGCCCGCACAAAGATCGAACTTTGGCGCCAGGACTACAACGATGTGAGACCGCATAGTGCAATTGGCGAAAGGACGCCGATGACCATGTTCACCGCCCATCGGAACATCCCGATGGGCCCCACAACGCCGAGAGCTCTCATTTAAAACGGTCCAAATATCCAGAGCGGACCAAAATTGCAATAGTCTCTCAACCGCGCTGGTACAAAAAATCCGTCAGGCCAAGAGGTCAGTATAGTAGCTCATTGCAGATACAAACGATGTATTGAGGCCGCCTAGGCTCCGCCGATGCGGCTCGATGCAGTCATCATAAAATCTCCCCTACCCCAATGACCGGACTGGCCTGGCCAATCTCCCATTATTGGCCTGTTGGTCGGGAGCCGCAATGGTGGAATTGTCCGCCAGCGAGGTCTAATCCTACGCGGCGCAGCGTCAGTTAAGTGTCATTCGCGGGATCTATCGGAACTGCTGTGCATCGGCGCCGTTGTCATTCGGGTCCGCGGTAGAACGCTGCGATAAACCAGAGAATGGCGTATGACGAGCATCCACCCGGCTGCGATCCCGCATGATCCCATCGAGGCGAAACTCAGCCCCGCGGACGATCGGGTTCTCCTGAATGACTGGTTACCGCCCCAGGCTGGCGTGGTGCCAAAGATCAGGATTGGCCAGCATTGGATCAACGTGCTTTGGGTCTTGCCGATCGGTTTTGTGCTTGCCGTCATCGGCGTGGCCATAGCCCAGGCGTTGCGGGAGATGCCGGCGGTTCAGGAATTCCTCGTGCGATATCCCGGCGTTCCGCCAACCGCGCGGGCCGTCACCGACGGCTTCCCGGCATGGCTGCGGACGCAGCACTTCCTGAACCTTCTGTTCATGGCATTCATCATCCGATCCGGTATTCAGGTTCTCGCCGACCATCCGCGCTTGTACTGGAAACGCGATTGCACGCCCGGCACCGAGTGGTTTCGCTTTCAGAAACCCGTTCCCAAAGGACGGATTTGGACCGCCAAAGACGACGCGGTGACCATTCCAGGTTGGCTGGGCGTTCCCGGCATCCGGCATTCCATCGGCCTAGCCCGCTGGTGGCATTTCTCGTTCGGCCTGCTGTGGATCGTCAACGGCGTCGTGGTTTACGCGCTGCTGTTTTGGACCAACCAGTGGCAGAGGCTGGTGCCCGACACATGGGTGGTGTTCCCGAACGCGGTTTCGACCGCGCTTCAATATCTGTCGCTCACTTTCCCCGTTGATGAAAGTTGGACTCGCTACAACAGCCTCCAGCAACTGGCCTACTTCATCACCGTATTCGTGGCCGCGCCGACGTCGATCCTGACAGGCTTCATGCAGGGCCCCGCCATCTCAAATCATCTGGGCTGGTTCGGCAAAGTATTGAATCGCCAACGGGCACGCTCAATCCATTTCCTCGCAATGTGGTGGTTCCTGTTTTTCATCTTGGTTCACGTAACCTTGGTGTTCATCACAGGCGCGCGTGTCAATCTGAACATGATGTTTGCAGGCGTGCACGACGGATCGTGGAGCGGGTTTAAGATTTTCGTCCCGGCCATGGCGCTGGTGGCTGTGACCTGGTGGCTCGCATCGCCATTCACCATACTGCATGCGCGCGTCGTTCAGAAGATCGGCGAATTCATGATGTGGCCGTTCAACGCCCTGACCGAATGGTGGGACCCGAACAACCAATTAACGGAGAAGGACATTTCACCTTATTTCTGGCCAAACGGCACAATGCCGAAGTCGGCTGAGTTCGACGCGCTGGTGGCTGAAGGCTTTAAAAGCTTTGCTCTGCGGGTTGGCGGTTTGGTGGAAGCGCCCAAGGTGTTCTCCTACGCCGAACTGAAGGCGATGCCAAAGCAGGAGCAGATCACGACCCATTTTTGCATTCAGGGCTGGTCCGGCGTCGCAAAGTGGGGCGGCGTTCCGATGCGCCACATCCTCGAATTGGTGCGCCCGACACCCGATGCCCGCTACGCCGTGTTCTACTCATTGGCCGACGGCAGCGACACCGGGCGATACTATGACGTACATCGAATATCCAATATGCGTCACGAGCTCACCATCCTTGCGTACGAAATGAATGGTGCACCCGTCAGCGTGCTGCACGGCGCACCGCTGCGGCTGCGCTGCGAAAATGAGCTTGGGTTCAAGATGGTGAAGTGGATCGTAGCAATCGAGTTTGTCCATGATTTCGTGGACCTTGGCGCTGGCCAGGGCGGCTATAACGAAGATCATGAATTCTATGGGTACAGGATGCCGATCTAAGCGATCCGTTCAGGCGGACCGCACTTATTTGAAAATGGTGGCAGCGGTCAGCAACG
>DATCDL010000385.1:0-3883 GCA_036510715.1 Acidobacteriaceae bacterium | reverse complement strand
TCTTTTGACTGCTCGCCACCAGTTGTGGAAGCAGGATCAGGGTCGCAGCAAAGAAGAAGAATGAGACGGCGATCAAGACAAAGTGGCCGTGGCGCAGGTCTACAAAGATCAGCTTCCCAACAATTAACAGGAGCATCGCGTAGGCGATCCAGGTCAGTTGCCTCCTGCTCCAGCGTGATCCGGTGCAGGCGAGCGCGAGTGAGACGGAGCAGATGGCGAGGGTCTGGATGATTTCGAGGGGACTGATGATGGGGGAATAGAAATGCACGGTGTACCGAGCCAGTACGTACACAAGGAAAGCAGCCACAGAACAAACCGCTAGAGCTGTGATGACAAGATGAGGAATCCACTGGGTCCATCGATCTTTCAGGTGGCGCCCGCCAGCTACGTAACCGATCAGTGCAGCGATAGAGACAGTAGCAAGGAGCCATGTTGGCTTGGCCGACATCGCTCCTACGAGAGACTGAGAGGTGAAGCTGAGCAGGCCAGAGACGTACGCAGCAACTGCCAGATAGATGGCGCCGTGGTACTCCAGGGTGAGACGACCGCGTTGCGCACCGAAGAATATCGCTGCAACTGCCGCCAATCCGAGCCAGAGAGAAAGACCTGCCTGCGGCAAACAGAAGAGGCTGCCAAGGAGAAACAGCGCTGCGCTCCATGAATTGTAGACATGGTAGTTGCGAGGGAACAACGGGCTATCGAAACGCAGAAATGCAGCCGCATAGGTAGCGACGGACAGGACGAGACAAGTGATTCCGATGGCGACATCGTGGCGTCCCGAGCAGAAGGTGATGACCCCGATGATGGCGACAGCACAGGTAATCATTGCCTGCGTTATTTCGAAAATAGTGATTTCATGACGCAGCACCAAGGTGTGAACGATTACGCTCACTGCATAAATCAGGAACGCGATGAAGACCATCGTCAACAATATGGGATTGGCGACACTGGTGTATTCGAGGCGAGCGTTTGCGGGACTGGAGTAAATGAAGACCAGCAGGAGGAGCGCAATATCGGCGATCACACCTGCAAGGATCCGCCCATTGAGACGGTGACCGCGGTACGCTGCAAATTCGCTTGCGAGACCGATGAGCAGGAGTGCCGCGAGGAATGGCACCAGGTCGTGGGTGACAATCATTAAGGCTAATGCCGTAAAGACAGCCACACTGTAGGCGACCCAGAAGACCGAGACGAGACTGCGCCTCCATGAAAGTGCCAGAGCCAGCATCGCGTACGTGGCTAGTACCACAGCCGTGACGGAGGGAGGCAACACTTTGAAGCGCAGGGTGAGTTCCCAAAGCATGGGAGCGAGAATAAGACCCGACGTGGTGGTATAGGTGACGCCCGTATACCAGGCCATGGTGCGGACTCTGACCGCCAGCACCAGCCACATCACCGCATAGGCGATTGCAAGGACCACGACAGCCTGCTTTGGAACCGAGCCCGACTCCGCTACGGCACGAAGTAGATACGCTCCGGCAATACCCAATAGAGATTTACCGAGCATGGGAATGATTCCGCTGGCTTTTGCGAAGGAATATTCTTCAGCCTCCGGGAGCGGATGAACGTTGATGGTTTCAACCGAAAGCTCAGGAGCGGGAGTGGGGTCTGCGTTGGGGTGTTCAAGGACGTAGACACGACGCTCGAGGTTATCCAGTTGCTCCTTGAGTCGTGCGCTGACGTCGGGAATATCAGTCATCGTCTACACCCATTCAGGGACTTTGCTGCCCGTGATTTAGGACACTGGCTTGGGCAAAACATGCAGAACTGCAGGTTCCTGGTCAGGCCAGGGAGGAAGCAGCTTCACCAGCACCCACAAGATTCCCAGCGGAAGAATGAGAAGGGCGATGGACATGAGCAGGCCTTCACGTGTGACAAGACTCATCTTGTAGGTCGTGAATCCGAGGAAGCTCTTGGAGAACAGTTGGCCGCCAATGACGACGTTCCAGCGCATGGAAATAACGGCTACTTCGATCAGGCATCCGGAGACGATGTAGATGATCTTGCGTGTCGTGGCGGACAGCTTCTTGACCTGAACCAGCGCGAGCAGGAAGAGAGGAATAAAAGTCCCAATGTAGATCTGAAGTACGATCTGCGAGAAATAGAGCTTCGAGTGGACCATGAAGCTGATCGAGCGGAACGATTCATCCGCTTCGTAGATGCGATGGATCAGGTCAAGCATCTCCAGACTGAAGTCGATGATGAAGATGTAGAAGAGGTACTTCGCGATGGTGTCGACGCACGCCATGTCGATCGTGAGCTTGCGGAGCTTTGTGGTGAGCATGTAGAGCAGCATCACGGCCGCAATGCCGGAGACCATGGCGGAGAAGATGAAGACGACTGGCATCAAGGGTGAGTTCCACCAGGGGTTTGCCTTGAGCGAACCAAAGATGAAGCCGACATATCCGTGCAGGATGAATGCGGACGGAATACCAATGAGCGTGATGATCCAGCCTGCACGTTCGTCGATCGACAGGGAGCGCGGGCTGATGTTGTTGGAGCCCAGCGTCATCACGCGGTAAAGCATGCGCTTCCACCCTGTCGTGGACTGTGAGAGAAGGACGATGTCGTGCCTGTAGTCCAGCCATATTTCGAACACAAGAACAGCCATCAGATACCAGAGATAGACATATCCGAACATGGCCATGGCTGAGGTGGCGTGGGGGGTGAAGTACATCTCGGGGGCCCGCTGGGGTTGGCCAAGATGCAGGGTGAGAGGCAGGGGGGCAACAATCAGGAAGGCCAGGGCCGTGAGCAGCGCCAGTCTGTAGGTGGGTGCTACCGCCTTGACGTGGAAGATGCGCACCAGGGACGCCAGAATAAATGCTCCCGCGACCAACCCGGTGATGTACGGATAGAGAACGATCAGAACGCTCCAATAGAGCCTGACCTCATTTGGATACATGTAGCCTTCAACACCGTTCATAGCTCACCGTCTCCTCATCGCACGTACTCAACTAACAATATTTCTGGACGCCAGCAACCGGGAATTTCTATCGGACTGAGCCATCCAGGCCGTTGTAGAAGACCTTTGCACCCGTTGCCATCTGCGGCTTCAGCACTTGTACTTCGTGGGTCTTGAGAAATGCATGGATCGGGTCGTTCGGGTTCTTCAGGTCGACCAGTTGGCGCGCGCCGGTTGGGCAGGCTTCGCAGCATGCAGTCGTAAGACCCTTCGTAATCCGGTGGTAGCAGAGCGTGCACTTGTCCGCAACCTTCTTCTCTGGATGGATGTAACGGCAGCCGTAGGGACAGGCCTGGACGCAATAGGCGCAGCCGAGGCAGTAGGTCTGGTCGACCAGCACGACACCGTCCGGAGAGATAAAAGTCGCACCGACTGGACAAACCTGGGTGCAGGGTGAGTCCGCACAGTGGTTGCACATTTTTGGAACGAAGAAATACTTTCCGTTGTCTTCCTCTTTCGCAGCAGGAAAGCCTTCTTTGCCGCCATCGGGCGAGATGACCTCGGGGTGTTCCATATCCCAGTCGGTCACGAGGTAGCGTTCGACCCAGGTACGGAAATAACCGTCGGGCACATCGTTCTCTGCCTGACAGGCTCGGACGCAGTTACCGCAGCCGATGCACTTGGGAATATCGATCAGCATGCTCCACCAGTGATCGCTCATGGCGTAGTTGGGAGAATCCTCCGGGGTTCCGGCGAGGACGTACTTCCATGCGATGGCAGCGGCCGGAAGCATGACGAGAAAATGGCGGCGTTTGATATTCACTTGGCACCTCCAGCTTGAATGGCCGGGCTGTGCGGCTGATGGCAGGTCTCACACGGAAGTCCACCGGAGTGTTGATCGGCCGCCACTTGCGGGAATCCCTTGGGCTTGGCTGCACTGGCCGCATGACAGCGGATGCAGAGTACAGCGGTATCGAG
>DATCDL010000384.1:0-6689 GCA_036510715.1 Acidobacteriaceae bacterium | reverse complement strand
TACGGATGCGCTGGTGGCGAAGGCGCGCGCGCACAAAAAGATGGATGGGACGGACCTGGCTAGCGTGGTGACGACGAAGGCCGCGTATGAGTGGGATGCCAGCGAGCCTCGCAATGAAAGCGGAGATCATCTGCTGCCAGTTGGTTCCGAGGTGGGCGAGCAGATGCACGTTGTCGCGTACGACTTTGGGATCAAGCAGAATATTTTGCGGATGCTGACGCGAGAGAATTGTCGCGTGACAGTGGTTCCGGCGAAGACGAGTGCCGCCGATGTGATGGCGATGGCGCCGGATGGGGTGTTCTTCTCGAATGGGCCGGGGGATCCGGAGCCGCTGGAGTATGCGGTGGCGAATGTTCGCGCACTGCAGGGGAAGGTTCCGATGTTTGGGATCTGCCTGGGGCACCAGGTGTTTGGGATTGCGCTCGGTGGAAAGACGTACAAGCTGAAGTTTGGGCACCATGGCGGGAATCATCCGATCAAGAATCTGGCGACAGGGAAGGTGGAGATTACTGCGCAGAATCACAACTACAACGTTGACCCGGATTCGCTGCCTCCCGATGTGGAGCGGACACATACGAATTTGAATGATGGGACGCTGGCCGGGTTGCGGCATAAGACGGACCCGATGTTCAGCGTGCAGTATCACCCGGAGGCTAGCCCGGGGCCACATGATTCGCATTATTTGTTTCGGGACTTTCGGAAGATGATGGAGGGGTGGAAGAAGTAATGGTGCCGATGCGTGAGGTTGCGACGAACAATGGGCAGACCTATTTCGTGAGCTTCCAGACGGCGAAGCACGCTCCCTTGTTTCGTAATGAACGTTGGGCTCAGTTTCTGCTCAACATGATCGAGCGCTATCGAATGGACTATGGGCTTCATGACTTTGTCATCATGCACGATCACCTCCACCTACTGATGACTCCGCAGGGAGCGGTGGAGAGGTCGGTGCAGTTGATCAAGGGGGGATATTCCTTCCAGGCTCGTCGCGAGTTCCACTGGAAAGGACCGATCTGGCAGGATGGGTTTTCTGATCATCGTCTTCGTGATGCTGAGGATGGTCAGGTGCATCTTCGGTATATCGCGAAGAATGTGGCGTCGCTGCCGGGTGGGGGTACCAGCTTTTGTGGAGCGCAGTCTAGATTACTGCTCGACGCATTCCCCCAGTGGCTAAAGCCACTTTCCATGCAGAGTTCTAATGGCGGGGCTGAAGCCCCGCCCCTTCAAAGCGAGACAGCGCCGATTGTTGAGGGCAAGCTAGTGCACCTTCAAAGCGAGCTGGCACGGATTGTTGAGGGCAAGATTGCGCCCTTTCAAAGCGAGAAGCATACGCAGGAGACAAGGTAAGAGATGCCACGTAGGAATGACATTGCGAAGATTTTAGTGATCGGCTCCGGGCCGATTGTGATTGGGCAGTCGGCTGAGTTTGATTACTCGGGGACGCAGGCTTGTAAGGCGCTCAAGGCTGAGGGGTATGAGGTGGTGCTGGTGAACTCGAATCCGGCGTCCATCATGACCGATCCGGAGGTGGCCGATCGGACGTATGTGGAGCCGTTGACGCTGGCGTATCTGGAAGAGATTTTGCGGGTGGAAGTGGAGATGATGGGGGATGGCGGTGGAGAAGCAGATTCCTCCGCTGCGCTGCGGAATGACAGCCAGAAAAGCAAGGACAACAGCAACGGCAAGGACAACGACAACGACAACGACAAGGACAACAACAACGGCAAGGACAACGACAAGGACAACAACAAAAGCAAGAGCAAAGGAATCTTTGCGGTGTTGCCTACGGTGGGTGGGCAGACGGCTTTGAATCTGGCGGTGGATTTGGCTGATGCGGGGATCCTGGATAAGTTTGGGATTGAGTTGATTGGGGCCAAGCTGGAGGCGATTAAGAAGGCTGAAGACCGGTTGTTGTTCAAGGACGCGATGAACAAGATCGGGTTGGATATGCCGAAGTCGCAGCTGATTAGCAACACGGGTGCGGGGCTGGAGTATGCGGGGAAGATCGGGTATCCGGTGGTGATTCGGCCGAGCTTTACGCTGGGTGGATCGGGCGGCGGGATTGCTTATAACCGCGAGGAGTTGAATGAGATTTTGACGCGCGGGCTGGATCTTTCGCCGGTGCATGAGTGCTTGCTCGAAGAGAGCGTGCTGGGGTGGAAGGAGTATGAGTTGGAGGTGGTGCGCGACTTGAAGGACAATGTCGTGATCATCTGCTCGATTGAGAATTTTGATGCGATGGGCGTGCATACGGGCGACTCGATTACGGTGGCCCCTGCGCAGACGTTGACGGATCGCGAGTACCAGCGGATGAGGGATGCGGCAATTGCGGTGATTCGCGAGATTGGCGTGGAGACGGGAGGGAGCAATGTGCAGTTCGCGGTGAATCCGCAGAACGGACGCATGACCGTGATCGAGATGAATCCGCGGGTGTCTCGGTCAAGCGCGCTGGCGTCGAAGGCTACTGGATTTCCGATTGCGAAGATTGCGGCGCGGCTGGCGGTGGGGTACACGCTCGATGAGTTGCAGAACGATATTACGAAGGCTACGCCGGCTTGCTTTGAGCCGACGATTGATTATGTGGTGGTGAAGATTCCGAAGTGGCAGTTCGAAAAGTTTCCGGGATCGGATGAGACGCTGGGGCCGCAGATGAAGTCTGTGGGCGAGGTGATGGCGATTGGGCGGACGTTCAAAGAGGCGCTGATGAAGGCGGTGCGCTCGCTTGAGACAGGGAAGAAGGGGACCGATGATGGGATCGATCCGCGCAGGCTGCGACAGCGGTTGGTGACGCCATCGCCGGAGCGGCTGGCGTATCTGCGGTATGCGTTCGACAACGGGATGAGCGTGCGGGATGCTGCTCGGTACACCGGAATGGATCCCTGGTTTCTGCACCAGATGAAGCAGATTTCGGAGGAGTTGAAGGTCGTTGCGGAGATTGGGTTCGAGAAGATTGATAAGCAGGAATTGCTGACGGCGAAGCGGATGGGCTTGAGTGATGAGCGGTTGGCGGCTACGTTTGGGGTGAAGGAAGATGGAGCGGCGAAGGTGCGGGCGCTGCGTGCTCGGCTGAACGTCAAGCCTGTTTATAAGCTTGTCGATACGTGCGCGGCGGAGTTTGAGAGCTACACGCCATACCTGTATAGCTGCTACGACGAAGAGGATGAGGCGGCTCCCACGGCAAAGAAGAAGGTGATCATCCTGGGGAGTGGACCGAACCGGATTGGGCAGGGGATTGAGTTCGATTACTGCTGCTGCCATGCTGCGTTTGCGCTGCGTGAAGATGGGTTCGAGACGATTATGGTGAACTGCAATCCGGAGACGGTGTCGACGGATTATGACACGAGCGACCGGTTGTACTTTGAGCCTCTGACGCTGGAGGATGTGCTTGCGGTGTATGAGCACGAGGCCTCGGGGGGCGCGGAGATTGGGATGATCGTGCAGTTTGGCGGACAGACGCCGCTTAATCTTTCGCTGCCGTTGAAGGCTGCTGGCGTGCCGATTATTGGGACGTCGCCGGAGTCGATTGATCTGGCTGAGGATAGAAAAAGATTTGGGAAGTTGATTACGGAGTTGGGGATTCCGCAGCCGGAGGGAGCGATGGCGACGAGCGTGGATGAGGCGCTGGCGGGTGCGCGGCGGGTGACGTATCCGGTGCTGGTGCGGCCGAGCTATGTGCTGGGTGGACGCGCGATGGTGATCGCGTATGACGACGCGGATGTGGTGCGGTATATGTCGACTGCGATTGAGTATTCGCAGGAGCGGCCGGTGCTGATCGACCACTTCCTCGAGGACGCGTCAGAGGTGGATGTCGATGCGCTGTGCGATGGAACGGATGTGATTATCGCGGGCATCATGCAGCATATTGAAGAGGCTGGAGTGCACTCGGGAGATTCGAGTTGCGTGCTGCCGGCGGTGGATTTGACGCCGGAGGTGTTGGAGAAGATTCGAGCGTATACGCGGAAGCTGGTGATGTCGCTCAATGTCATCGGCCTGGCGAATCTGCAGTTCGCGGTGCAGCGCGGGACGGTGTTTGTGATTGAGGTGAATCCGCGTGCGTCGCGGACGGTGCCGTATGTTTCAAAGGCGACGGGGGTGCAGCTGGCGAAGATTGCGTCGCGACTGATGACTGGGCGGACGCTGAAGGAGTTGTTGCCGGAGCAGTTGGCTAGCGGCAAGGATTTGAGTACGGGCGAACATTATTTTGTGAAGTCACCTGTGTTTCCGTGGGGCAAGTTCCAGGGAGTGGACCCGGTGCTGGGGCCGGAGATGCGGTCGACGGGCGAGGTGATGGGCGTGGCACGGACGTTTGGCGAGGCGTTTGCGAAGGCGCAGACGGCCGCGGGATTGCATCTGCCGACGACAGGGACGGTGTTCTTCAGCGTGAATACGCACGACAAGGAGAGCGTGGCTCCGCTGGCGATGCGGTTTGTGGAGATGGGGTTCAAGCTGGTCGCGACCCATGGAACCGCCGATGTGCTGGAAGACGCAGGCATGCAGGTGGAGCGGGTGTTCGCGGTGAAGGAGGGCCGGCCGAATGTGGTGGATCTGATCAAGAGCGACCGGATTCAGTTGATTGTGAATACGCCGAGTGGACAGGTGAGCGTGTTTGATGAGGCGGCTATTCGGAGAGCGGCGGTGAGTGCGCGGGTGGCGACAATAACGACCCTGGCGGCGACACGGGCTGCGGCGGATGGGATTGAGGCGCTGCAGCGTGGGGAGTATCACGTGGAGTCGCTGCAGGAGTTGCATGCCTCGCGCGCGGGGTAGGGAGATTCCCTCAGTGGCTAAAGCCACTTTGCTTTGGAGAGGTTTATGGCGGGACTGAAGTCCCGCCCCTTCAAAGCGGGATTTGGAGAGATTCAAAGCGGGATTTGGTGTGGTTCAAGGCGGGATTTGGTGTGGGAGTGCGGTGGAAGGGTAGACTTTAATCATGCTGATTGATGGGATTCATATACCGCTGACGGTGCCGTTTACTCGCGATGGAGCGAGCTATTTGCGCAAGCTGGAGTACAACGTTGGGCGTTACTCGTTGACGCCGGCGGCGGGGTTTGTGGCGCTGACGACTGAGCGTTCTGCGCTGTCGGATGAGGAGGTGGGCGACGCGCTGCGCGTGATTGGCGAGGCGGCCGCGGCGGAGAAGGTGTTGGTTGCGGCGATCGCGAAGGATAGCGTACGGGGTGCGGTGGCGATTGGGGAACAGGCTGCGGGCGCGGGTTTCGATGCGGTGTTGCTCGGTGCTCCGGCGTTGTGGGGGCGGCTTTCGGGTAAGGAGTTGATGGTATTTTTTGAGGCGGTTGCAGATGCTTCGCCGCTGCCGGTGATGCTGAGCAGCGATGCAGAGTGTGGGCTGTCGGTGGAGATGATTGGAGCGCTGGCGCGGCATCGGAATGTGATTGGGCTCTATGACGCGGGGTTGACGGTGGAACGGTATCGCGCGATTGTTGCCGCTACAAAGGATGTGAAGCGCGAGGCTACGGTGACGACGGTGTTTGCTCCGGTAACTCGGCGGATGGTGCTGCGCGGGCGACGAGAGGAACAGATTGAGGCAGGGTTTGTGACAGCGGAGTCGCTGGCTGGGGGGACGGCGGTGGCGATGGTGGCGACTGCTCCGGTACTGAAGACTCGGACGAAGGTGGTGGGGTTCCAGGTGATGGCTGCGGGGAGTGCTGGCGGGATGGTGGAGCTGTTGGAGGCGGGGGTTGCGGGCGCGATGCCGGCTATGTCGGCGTGCGCTCCGCAGGGGTGCTATGAGGCGTATGCGGCGTTCAAGGATGGTGATCCAGCGCTGGCCGCGGAGAAGGGGCAGAGGCTGCTAGAGGCCGATGCTGCTCTGTTGGAGTTGGGCGTTGCGGCGATCAAGTATGGGTGTGACTGGAATGGGTATTACGGGGGGGTGCCACGATTGCCTCGATTGCCGCTGGATGTAGAGGGTAGAGCGACGGTGGAGAGGGTGTTGGCCGGGATACGGAATTAGCGCGGTGAAGGTCTGGGCTGTGGCCCGGAGCAGGCGCAGGGGCAAAAGCAAAGACCAATACAGGGGTCTCTCCGCTTCGGTCGAGATGACGGGGGTTTCGGGTGGGTGCGGGAGAGCAAGGGCAAGGACAACTGCAAATGCAGAAGCAGATCCCTGCGGGATGACAGCCAGAAAGTCAACGGCAACGGCTACGCCCAAAGCAACGGCAACAGCTACGGCAAAGCCAATACAGGGGTCTCTCCGCTTCGGTCGAGATGACGAGGGTTTGGTGGGTGCGAGAGAGAGCAAAAGCAAAGGCAGAATCAAATGCCGAAGCGAAGGCTGGAGCTATTGGCGGGCGCGGAGGCTGTTGAGTTTGGCGCGGGCCTGGGAAGATTCGGGGGAGTTGGGGAAGCGCTGGATGAGGGCACGGAGTTCGCGCTCGGCAGCGACGTTCTGGTGGGTTGCGATGAGGGCGTCGGCCTTGTGGAGATGGGAGGCCGGGATCTTGGCGTTGTCGGGGTAGCGCTCGAGGACCTGATCGTAATCCTTGATGGCCGCGGAGGGCTTTTCAGTGCGCAGGTTCATCTCGCCGAGATAGAAGTAGGCGTTGCCGGAGAGGTTGTCATCGGGGTAAGCCTTGATGAGGTCGGAGAACTCGGAGGAGGCGAGAGGATACTTGGCGGAGATGTAGTCGGCGTAGGCGGTGCGGTACATATCGCCAACGGAGGGGCCAGCG
>DATCDL010000383.1:0-22862 GCA_036510715.1 Acidobacteriaceae bacterium | reverse complement strand
TGACCGCCACCGCCGCCGTGGTTGCCGCCACCATGGTTGCCACCGCCGCCACCATGGTTGCCGCCACCGTGATTGCCGCCGCCGCCGCGCATCTGGCCACCGCCGCGCATCTGGCCGCCACCACGCATTTCGCCGCCACGTCCGTAGCCACCACGCATTTCGCCGCCGCGTCCGTAGCCACCACGCATTTCGCCGCCACGGTAGCCACGACCGCCGTAGCCGCCACGGTAACGACCACCGCCATCACCATTGAAGCGATGATCTCCCCAGCCGTGGCCATAACCCCAGTTGGACCAGGGACCCATGCCGAGGAAGATGCCGTTGTAGAAGTAGCCGGAGCCGTAATAGCCATACGGAGCGCAGGAATATGGGGCGTAGCCGTAGTAGCCGTACGAGCAGACAGGTGGAGCGCCGATGTTGATGCCAAAGCTGATTTGCGCCTTGGCTGTTGGCGCAAACGCCAAGGCTGAAACTAATGCTCCTGCGCACAGGAGGCTTTTGAATCCACGCATTTGGAACCTCTCTTACGGTGGCTGCGGTTCCTATAGGTGCATGGGATACGGCGGTTGCCCGTGACGCACATTTCAAGTAATTCGATTGAAATGGCGTTCTGGTTTGTAGGAACCCCAGAACCTGGGATAGGTTGCACGTCAGGGCATCGTTATTCGTGTTCGTGGGCGGAACTACCTTTGTTTTCATGGCGGAAGGAGAGCAGATATTCTTGGAGGATGAGAATCGTTTTTGCCCTGCTGTGCTGCCTGTCGATGTGCCTGTGTAGTTCAGGAAGAGCGCAGGAGGCGGCTACAGAGTTGTCGGCCACGGGGGCGCAGGCCGGGGTGCAGGCGGGACGAACATTGAGTGGAATCGTGACGGATGTGGATGGGGCGCTGGTTCCGGGGGCGGTGGTGACTCTGCAGCAGAATGGAATGGCATGGCAGGACGGATCGGCGGGGCAGCGGAGTTGCGTGACGGGAACGGATGGGCACTTCAGTTTTCGAGGCGTTGCGGCCGGAGAGTTTACGCTGACGATCTCTGCGGAGGGGATGGAGGGGGCGTCCAGCGAGGGGCGGCTGAATGAGGATGAGTCGCTGGAGTTGCCGCCGATTGCGCTGCGGGTGGCTGGGACGACGACGCAGGTGGACGTGTCGTCGCTGACAGAGCAGGAGTTGGCGGAGACGCAGATGACGGCCGAGGAGCAGCAGCGGCTGGGGGGGCTGATCCCGAATTTTTATGTGACGTACGACTGGAAGGCAGCGGCGCTGACGCCAAAGCAGAAGTTCAGGCTGGCGGGGAGGGCTTTGGTGGATCCGGCGACGTTTGTGATCATTGGAGGGTTTGCGGGGATTGAGCAGGCGAGCAACGAGTTCAGCGGCTATGGCCGGGGATGGGCGGGCTATGGCAAGCGATACGGCGCGGGGCTGGCAGATGCGAGCATTGGCGGGCTGCTCGGTGGGGCGGTGCTGCCGGTGTTGTTTCACCAGGACCCGCGATATTTCTACAAGGGAACGGGAAGCGTCTGGTCGCGGGCGAGATATGCGCTGAGCACCGCGGTCATGGCGCGGGGGGACAATGGGCGGTGGCAGCCGGCGTATGCGGGGGTACTGGGGGACTTTGCTTCGGGGGCGATTTCGAATCTGTATTATCCGGCGAGCGACCGGAACGGTGCGGGACTCACGCTGGAGAATGGAGCGCTGTCGGTGGCGTTCGATGGAGTTGGGAATTTGCTGCAGGAGTTTTTGTTGCGGAAGATCAGTAGTGGAGCTAGATCCGCTGCAACGCCGCAGCGGTAATGTGCCATCTGACGGAAGTGTCATCCGCGTAGGCGGCATTGAGACGATATCCTTGAAAGATGGGCCTTCAGCACCGGATGAGATTGAAAGCATGCAATACACAGGATTGGCGACGGGGCGTGATCTTGGCGCTGTGGATCACCGGATGTTGCATGACCCCTGCTGCGTGGGGGCAGGAGAGGGTGGCGGCGACAGAGACGCATGCGGCGACGGTGGAGAGCTTGCCGAGCGCTCCTGTTGCTCAGGTACCGGCGGCGGAGGGGCAGGCTACGGGGATCATCTTCGGGACGGTGCAGGATGGCGATGGGGCGCTGGTGCAGGGCGCAGACGTGACGCTGCTGAACGATACGACGAAGGAAGAGCGTGCGGCGATCTCCGATAGCGGGGGAAAGTTTACGTTTTCGGGAGTGCTGGCGGGAGAATTTCTGCTGACGATCCGGGCCAAGGGACTGGCGACCGGCAAGATCATCGGGAGATTGACGCCGGGGGAGATCTACAACGCACCACCGATCCGTCTGCGGGTGGCGACGACGAATATCGAGGTGTATGTGACTCCGGAGACGGAGTATGTGATTGCCCAGCAGCAGGTGAAGGTAGAAGAGAAACAGCGCGTGCTGGGGATTGTTCCGAACTATTTTGTGACGTACGACAAGAATCCTGTGCCGCTGCATGCGAAGCAGAAGTTCAGCCTGGGGCTTCACGCGGCGCTCGATCCGACGCATTTTGCGTTCGCTGCGGGGGTCGCGGGATTTGAGCAGATGACCAGCATGTATCCGGGTTTTGGACCGGGGCCGGAAGGGTTCGGAAAGCGGTATGGGGCGGCGCTGGCGACGACGACAACGAGTGAGTTGCTGCGGGGTTCGGTGTATCCGTCGCTGTTTCGCCAGGACCCGCGATACTTCTACAAGGGAACGGGGAGCACGTGGTCGCGGACGAAGTATGCGCTGAGTACGGCGCTGATCGCGAAGGGGGACAACGGGCGGTGGGAGGCGAATTATTCGGCGATCTTTGCGGGGCTGACGGCGGGAGCGATTTCGAATTTCTACTATGCTCCGAGCGACCGGCATGGAGCGACGCTGACGATTGAGAGCGGGTTGATCAGTCTTGCCGGAGTGGCGTTTGGGCACGTGATGCAGGAGTTCGTGTTCCGCAGCATGACACCGCATGTGCCGGATGCAGGGACGCCTTAGCGCATTTTCACGAAGGGTGGAGTTCCTTGCCGCTCCTGGCAAAATGCAGGGGTGTCTCCGCTACGCCAAACGATGAAGCCGTTTGGCTCCGGTCGAGATGGCAGCATTTTCTCTACGATGAAGCCGTTTGGCTTCGGTCGAGATGACGGAGCTTGTGGGACAGCGATGGGAGAGACGGTCTAGCGGTTGTGCCAGACGGGGGGGCGCTTGGCGAGGAAGGCGGTGAGGCCTTCGTGCTTGTCGGCGGTGCCGCAGAGGCGACCGAAGATGTCGGCCTCGGAGGCGAGAGCTTCGGGGAGGGGCTTGCCTTCGCCGCGGTGGACGGCTTCAAGGAGGCCGGCGACGGCGAGGGGGGCCATGGCGGCGATGGATTCGGCGAGGGCCTGGGCACGGGGCAGGAGGTCAGCGGCTGGAACGACTTCGTCGACGAGGCCGAGACGGAGGGCTTCGGTGGCATCGACGATCTGAGCGGTGAGCATCATGCGGAGGGCGGGGCCGGGGCCGATGAGGCGGGGGAGACGCTGAGAGCCGCCGTAGCCGGGGATGAGGCCGAGTTTGAGCTCGGGGAGGCCGAGGCGGGCCTTGTCGCTGGCGATGCGGAGGGTGCAGGCAAGGGCGAGTTCGCAACCACCGCCGAGGGCGACGCCGTTGACGGCGGCGAGGACTGGCTTGCCGGAACGCTCAAGGTGGGAGGCGATGAGAGAGAAGACATGCTGGCCGCGCTGGGAGACGGCGAGGCCGGAGAGGGCGTCGGTGTCGACGAGGGCGCGAATGTCGGCACCAGCAGCGAAGGCGCGGTCGCCGGAGCCAGTGATGACGAGGACGCGGACGGAGGGGTCGGCGGCGAGGGTGGTGAAGACGCGCTCGAGTTCGTCGAACATCTGGGCGTTGAGAGCATGGAGGACTTCGGGACGATCGAGGGTGATGGTCGCAACTTGACCCATTTGTTCGAAGTGCAGTGTTTTGAGGTCATCCAGAGTGGTCATGGTTTGCGGGTCCTCCGAGGTGCAGGGCGCAGCGATTGGCGGGAAAGCCGGTCGAATGTTGGCACCGGAGCCAACGCTAACAGATAATCAGGATCTGGTGATAATCAAAAGCCGGCGACGGGATGAAGAGATCGGATAGCGATATATCGCTGTTAATTTGCGTCCGGTAACGCATTGCGAGTTCTTAACATAGTGCTCGCAGCGCAGACGAAACTTTTTCTCAAGGTAAACCATCCATAGATAGTAAGCACCAGCGATAGAGCAGGTTAACGACGCGGCATTGTGCGTCCCAATCGAGACGACAGTGAAGAAGAGGATGAAGAATGGCCCAGGAAGATAGCCGAGACACGCGACCACAGGACGCGGATCTGGGTCAAGCGCATGAGGGGAACAGCGGGAGCGCAGGCTCGACATTTGCGGGACGGCACGTCACCACAGAAGTTGTGGTGGAGAAGAGGTCGCGCGCGGGGCTATGGGTCGTATTGATCGTCGTGGCGCTGCTGGCTGCGGGACTGGTGTATTACTTCACGACGCCGAGTTCGCAGAGTGCGGGTGGGGGACGAGGGCAGAACGGGCCGGCAGCGATCACGGTTGGCAAGTCGACTACAGGCAACATCGACGTCTATGTGGATGCGCTGGGGACGGTAACGCCGGTGGCGACGGTGACGCTGTACAGCCAGATTACGGGCGTGGTGATGGCGGTGCATTATCAGGAGGGACAGATGGTGCGCAAAGGCGAGGCGCTGGTGGACATCGACCCGCGGCCGTACCAGGCGACGTTGACGCAGGCGGAAGGAGCGCTGCTCCACGACCAGGGCGTGCTGGATCAGGCCAAGATGGATCTGACTCGCTACCAGGCGGCGTATGCGCGGAATGCGATTGCGAAGCAGCAGGTGGATGACCAGGAAAAGGCCGTCATCCAGGATGAGGGTTCAGTGAAGTCGGACCAGGGCACGGTGGATTATGACAAAGTTCAACTGTCGTACTGCCACATTGTTTCTCCGATCAACGGGCGGGTAGGTCTGCGGTTGGTGGATCCGGGCAACACGGTGTTTTCGGGGAGCAGTTCGACGCTGGTGGTGATCACGCAACTACAGCCGATTACGGTGGTGTTCAATGTTTCAGAGGATGATCTGCCGCAGGTGCAGGCGCAGTTGAAGGGGAAGAAGGCGCTTGATGTGTTCGCGTACGATCGTGCGGACGAGACGGTCCTCGATGCGGGAAAGCTTACGTCGCTTGACAATCAGATTGACACGACAACCGGGACGGTGAAGTTTCGCGCCAGCTTTCCGAACAAAAATGTTCCCCTGTTTCCTAATCAGTTTGTGAATGCGCGGTTGCGAGTACGGACGCTGGTCGGTGCGACGCTGGTTCCAACAGCAGCGGTGCAGCATAACGGCATAGCGGCATTTGTATACCTTGTGAACGCGAACAATACGGTAAGCGTGCAGCCAATCACGGCGATGACGAGCAACGATACCATGACCGCAGTGGGCGGGCTGAAGAGCGGCGTCACGGTCGCGACGAGCGGCTTCGACCGGCTCGACGATGGATCGCAGGTACAGGTGCGCGAGAGGCCACAAGGGACGAAGGGAACTGCGACAAGGATGGGCCCAGGGTCAGGCGGAACTAAGACCCCATGAGTCCATCCCGGCCATTTATTCTTCGTCCGGTTGCAACGTCCCTGCTGATGGTGGCAATTTTTCTGGCAGGCGGCGTTGCGTACTTTCAACTCCCCGTGTCGGCGCTACCGGAGGTGGACTACCCGACGATCCAGGTGCAGACGTTCTACCCGGGAGCGAGCCCGGATGTGGTGGCGTCGGCGGTGACGGCACCGCTGGAGCGGCAGTTCGGGCAGGTTGCCGGGTTGAGCCAGATGACGTCGATCAGCTCTGGCGGATCGTCTTTGATCGTGATGCAGTTCCAGCTAAGTCTGAACATCGATATAGCTGAGCAGGAGGTGCAGGCTGCGATCAATTCGGCGCAGAGCTATCTGCCTGCGAACCTGCCAGCACCGCCGGTGTATAGCAAATCGAATCCCGCAGACGCACCGGTGTTGACATTGGCGCTGCACTCCTCCGAGATGACGCTATCGCAGGTGGAGGACCTTGCGGATACGCGGCTGGCGCCGAAGATCTCGCAGATGTCGGGCGTGGGGTTGGTGAGCATCTCCGGTGGACAGAAGCCAGCTGTGCGGATCCAGGCGAATCCCACGGCGCTGGCTGCGTACGGGATCAATCTCGAAGACCTGCGCAATGCTCTGACGGCGAACAGCGTCAATGCGGCGAAGGGTAATTTTGACGGGCCATCGCAGGATTACACGATCAACTCCAACGACCAGCTGCTGAGCAGCGACGACTATAAGTCGGTGGTGGTGGCGTATCGCGATGGCGCTCCCGTCATGCTGACGGATGTGGCGCGGGTTGTGAATGGGGTGGAAAACAACAAGCTGGCCGCGTGGACCGACACGACGCCTGCGGTGATTTTGAATATTCAACGGCAACCGGGGGCGAACACAATCCAGGTGGTGGACAGCATTGAGAAGCTGCTGCCACAACTGGAATCGACGCTGCCGAAGTCGGTGCACGTGGAGATCGTGACGGATCGGACGACGAGTATCCGTGCGTCGGTGAAGGACGTTGAGTTTGAATTAATGCTGGTCATCGTGCTGGTTGTGATGGTGATCTTCCTGTTCCTGCGGAGCCTGACGGCGACGATTATTCCAAGCATCGCCGTGCCGCTCTCGCTGGTGGGGACGTTCGGTGTGATGTACCTTGCGGGGTACAGCCTGAACAACCTGACGATGATGGCGCTGACGATCTCGACCGGGTTTGTGGTGGATGATGCGATCGTGATGATCGAGAATATTTCACGGTACATCGAAGAGGGGATGGCTCCGATGGAAGCGGCGCTGGTGGGCGCGGAGCAAATCGGGTTCACGATTCTGTCTTTGACTGTGTCGCTGATTGCGGTGCTGATTCCACTACTGTTCATGGGCGATATTGCAGGACGACTGTTCCGCCAGTTTGCAGTGACTCTGGCGGTAACGATTATTTTCTCGGCGTTCGTGTCGCTGACTTTGACGCCGATGATGTCGGCGCGGCTGCTGAAGCATACGCGGCCAGAGGACCAGGGGTGGTTCTATAAAAAGTCGGAAGAGGTGTTCGAAAGCATCATTGCGTTCTATGGACGGACGCTGCGGTGGGTGCTGCGATTCCAGACAATTACGCTGCTGGTTGCGGTGGCGACACTGGTGCTGACGGTGGTGCTGTACGTTGTGATTCCGAAGGGCTTCTTCCCTACACAGGACACGGGAATCATCCAGGGCATAACGCAGGCGTCGCCATCGATCTCGTTTGAAGCGATGGAACAGAGACAGCAGGCGATTGCAAAGGTGCTGCTGGCGGATCCTGCGGTGCAGGGGATTTCATCGTTCATCGGTGCAGATGGAACGAATGCGACACTGAACAGCGGGCGTATCCAGATTGATCTGAAGCCGCTGAATGTGCGCGGGATATCCGCTACGGGGGTGATTGACCGACTGGGGCAGAAGCTGGAGAAGGTCGCGGGGATCAAGCTGTATATGCAGCCGGTGCAGGATCTGACGGTCGACGACCTAGTGAGTCGGACAGAATATCAGTACACGTTGGAGGATCCGAACCAGACGGAATTGAACTCCGTGACGAGCAAGCTGGTGGCAAAGTTGAAGAAGCTGCCGCAACTGGCCGACGTGGTGACGGACCAGCAACTGGGCGGGGAGGCAGAGTCGGTGGTGATCGACCGCGCGACGGCATCGCGATTCGGAATCACACCATCGACCATCGACAGTACGCTGTATGACGCGTTTGGGCAGCGGCAGATTAACACTCTGTACACGCAGGTGAATCAGTATCACGTGATCCTGGAAGCAGATCCGAAGTTTCAGTTGAATCCTCAGATGCTGAACAATATTTACGTGCAGGCGACGACTACAGGGACGGTTGCCTCGGGTGGATCGAATACGGCGGGATCATCTTCGGGTGCTGGATCGGGGTCGAAGGGGGCAACCAGATCTCTGCTGACTGCTTCGGCGACGAATGGAGTTTCGGCGACGGCAGGTTCGACGACGGCACTATCGGCGGGGAATAGGAACGGAGCCGCGGCGACGGCCAACGTGAACTCGAGTTCTGCGCTATCGACGGGATCGACATCGGGGACACGTGCGACCGTGCTGTCGACCACGAGTACGAATACGGGGACATCGTCGAGCGCGACGACATCGGCGAGCGGGACTTCGCGCCCTGCTGCCAGCAGTGGTGGAAGTTCAAATGGTGGTGGCGGCGGCGGCGGGAGTCCGAGCAGCGGAGCAACCCTCGCGACACCGGTGCCGTTGAGTGCCTTCACACAATTTGTTCCGACGAGTGAATCGCTTGCGGTGAATCACATGGGGCAGTTCCCTGCTGTGACCATCTCGTTCAATTTGAATACAGGGTACTCGCTGGGACAGGCGCTGACGGCGATCAACAAGGTGATTGCAGATGACCCGTTGCCTCCCAGCGTGGTCTCGAATTACCAAGGCACTGCGGCGGCGTTCGAGGGTTCGCTATCGAATGAGGGGCTGCTGATTCTAGCCGCGCTGGTGACGGTGTATATCGTACTGGGCGTGCTGTATGAGAGTTTTATCCATCCGATCACGATTCTGTCAACGCTGCCGTCGGCGGGCGTTGGAGCGCTCCTGGCGCTGCAATTGTTCCATCTTGATTTGGATATTGTGGCGATTATAGGAATCATCCTGCTGATCGGTATCGTTAAGAAGAACGGCATTATGATGGTGGACTTCGCGCTGGAGGGCGAGCGTGAGCATGGATTGGATGCGACGGAGGCAATCTATCAAGCTTCTTTGTTGCGCTTCCGTCCGATTTTGATGACGACGATGGCCGCGCTGTTGAGCGGGATTCCGCTGGCGATTGGCACGGGCATTGGATCGGAGTTGCGCAGGCCGCTGGGCGTTGCCATGGTGGGCGGGTTGCTGTTCAGCCAGGTGCTGACGCTGTATACGACGCCGGTGATTTACATCTTCTTCGATAACCTGGCGCAGCGATTCTCAAAACGCTCGGAGACGACGCGAATGCAGACAGAGACGGGCGGACCGCAGGGAGCCAGCCAGGCATGAACCCCTCGCGCATATTCATTGAACGCCCTGTGGCGACGACCCTGCTGACAATCGCGGTGGCGATTGCGGGCATGATCTCGTTCATGGTGCTGCCAGTGTCTCCGCTGCCGCAGGTGGACTTTCCGACAATCAGTGTGGCTGCGAGTCTGCCTGGAGCAAGCCCTGACATCATGGCTTCTTCGGTGGCGACACCGCTGGAGCGGCAGTTTGCGCATATTGCGGGCGTGACCGAAATGACGTCGTCGAGTTCACTGGGTTCGACGAGCGTGACGATGCAGTTCGAACTGAATCGCGATATCAATGGTGCTGCGCGCGATGTGGAAGCTGGGATCAATGCAGCACGTTCGTATCTGCCGGCGAACCTTCCAGCGAACCCGTCGTACAGGCTGGTGAATCCAGCGGATTCGCCGGTCATGGTGATTGGGCTGCAGTCCGACATATACGACGTGCCTACTCTTTACGATGAAGCGTCGACGGTGATTGAGCAGCGGATCTCGCAGATATCTGGAGTGGGGGAGGTGCTGGCAGTTGGAGCGTCGCTGCCGGCGGTACGCGTGGAGTTGAACCCGACGCAATTGAATAGTTACGGCATCAGTCTGCCGTCAGTGCAGTCGGTGATCTCGGGACAGAACTCGAATTCAGCGAAGGGACAGATTTCGAACGGCGTAACGACCGCGGACATACTGGCGAATGATCAGATCTCAAGAGCGGCGGCATACAAGCAGTTGATTGTGGGATATCACAACGGCGGCGCGGTGCGACTTGAGGATATTGCCGAGGTGGTGAACTCCCAGCAATCGGTGCGACAAGCTGGATATCTTAACGGGAAGCCTTCGGTGAACCTGATCATCTTCAGGCAGCCGGGAGCGAATATTATCACTACCGTGGACGCGATCAAGGCCGCGATTCCGGCGTTGCAGGCGACGATACCGAAGGGCGAACACCTGTTCACGATTCTTGACCGGACGCTTACGATTCGAGCTTCGGTGACCGATATTGAACTGACACTGATTATCTCCGTTGCGCTGGTCATCCTGGTGGTGTTTCTTTTTCTTCGCAACGTTCCGGCAACGCTTGTGCCGGCGGTGGCAGTTCCAGTTTCGCTGATCGGGACGTGCACGGTGATGTATCTGTGCGGGTTTTCGCTGGATAATTTGTCCCTTATGGCACTGGCGATTGCCAGCGGATTCGTAGTGGACGACGCGATCGTTGTGATGGAGAATATATCGCGCCATGTGGAAGAGGGACTGACTCCGATCCAGGCAGCGCTGAAGGGGGCGCAGGAGATTGGGTTCACGGTGTTCTCGATCAGCGTTTCACTGATTGCAGTATTTATTCCTCTGCTGCTGATGGGCGGTATTATCGGGCGACTCTTCCGGGAGTTCGCGATCACGCTATCGACAGCGGTACTGGTGTCGATGGTGATCTCGCTGACGACGACGCCGATGATGTGCGCACGTTTAATGCGCGACGAGGAAGATGTTGTGCACGGCCGGGTTTACAAATGGAGTGAGAACGTTTTCAAGTCTCTGCTGGACGGCTACCGAAGCAGTTTGACCTGGGTGCTAGATCACCCCGCCCTGATGTTGCTGGTGTTTCTGGCAACGCTGGCGTTGAACGTGTACATGGTGAAGAATGCAGCGTTGGGCTTCTTCCCGCAGCAGGACACCGGCGTGCTTTCCGGGGGAATGCAGGGACCGCAGGATACGTCCTTCTATGCCATGAACAAGGCGGTACACGCGGCGGACGAGATCATTAAGAATGACCCTGGGGTGCAGAACGCGATGGCGTTCACGGGCGGCCGGGGATCGATGAATGGTGGATTTACGTTTATCGCGTTGAAGCCGCTGAGTGAGCGCAAAGAGAGCGCCGCGCAGATCATCAACCGGCTGCGACCGAAGCTGGCAAAGGTGCCAGGCGCCGCAACGTATCTGCAGGCGGTGCAGGATATTCGCATCGGCGGACGAAATTCAAGTGCGCAGTATCAGTACACGCTGCAGGCCGATTCAACGGCCGATCTGGCGAAGTATGGACCGCAATTGCTATCTGCGCTGCGGAGAGCGCCGGGGATACAAGACGCGAATACGGACCAGCAGAACGATGGTCTACAAGCGCTGCTTACCTATGATCGACCAACAGCGGCAAGGCTGGGCATCACACCTCAGCTTTTGGATAGCACGTTGTATGCAGCGTTCGGGCAGTCTGAAGTGTCGACGATCTATAGCGAGCTGAATCAGTACTACGTGGTGATGGAAGTAGCTCCGAAGTATTGGCAGTCGCCGGCCGGGCTGAAGGACACATACGTAATTCCGAAGAGCGGCGGCGGTGCGGTGCCGCTCGATTCGGTGATGACGTATGCTCCATCGACGTCTCCGCTGGCGGTCAATCACACAGGCCTATTTCCATCGGTGACGGTCAACTTCAACCTCGCGCCGGGAGTGTCACTGGGCCAGGCGACGAAAGAAATCACGGACATTGAAAGGAACCTGAACGTTCCGCAATCGGTGCATGGAGAGTACTCGGGGACGTTGCAGGCATTCAAGTCATCGCTGAGTTCGGAGAAGTATCTGATTATTACAGCGATTTTTGCGGTCTATATTGTGCTGGGCGTCCTGTACGAGAGCCTGGTGCATCCAATCACTATATTGTCCACGCTGCCGCCGGCAAGCCTTGGGGCGATGCTGGCGTTGAAGATGACGCACACCGATTTGAATGTGATGTCCATCATAGGAATTGTTCTACTGATTGGTATCGTTAAGAAGAACGCAATTATGATGGTGGACTTCGCGCTGACCGCGGAGCGGATCGACGGCATGAGTACGCGGGACTCGATCTTTGAGGCCTCGATGCTTAGGTTTCGTCCGATTCTGATGACGACGATGGCGGCGATGTTTGGAGCGATTCCGCTGGCAGTAGGGACGGGCATGGGATCGGAATTGCGTAGGCCGCTCGGTATCTCGATCATCGGCGGACTGCTGGTGAGCCAGGTGCTGACGCTGTACACGACGCCGGTGATTTACCTGTTCATGGATAATCTGCGACTCAAGGTGCAGGGAGACAAGAGTGCGCGGTTGTTCACCGCGACTCCCGCGACAGCGCAATGAAAGTAGGTATGATGAGAGCGAAGACATCCAACCAAAGAATTGCCAGGCTTGCGGGCTCGACGAGTGCGAAGAGTTCGACTACCGCGAGGAGCGTGGTGTGCGTGGCTTCGATGGCCATCGTGCTGCTGAGCGGTTGTCGCGTGGGGCCAAAATATGTGATGCCAACGGCCCCGGCACCTCCGGAGTTTAAAGAGTCTTCGCCGGCGGCATATGACAACCTGCCTGCAGGGACATGGCAACCGGCAAAGCCGCAAGATGCAATGCTGAAAGGTAAGTGGTGGGAGGTGTTCCACGAACCGGAGCTCAATGCACTGGAAGAACAACTGGACATCAAAAACCAAACAATCGCGGTCTACTTCCAGAATTTCATGGCGGCGCGTTCGCTGGTACGTGAGGCGAAGTCTAACTTCTATCCAACGCTGGGAACAAGCCCATCGTACTCGCGGCAGAGGACACCAGGGACGCTGCACAATGTAACAACGACGGGGACGGGAAGCAGCGGAACGGGAACGGCGCAGTCAGCAGGGAGTACAGCGACGAACATGTCACTGCCATTTGACGTGTCGTGGGAACCGGATCTGTGGGGCAAGATTCGGAACACGGTGCGCGAGTATCAGTATGCAGCGCAGGTAAGCGCGGCTGATCTTGAGAATGAACGGTTGACCGAACAAGCGGCATTGGCGGAATACTATTTCCAACTGCGTGGGCAGGATGCTTTGCAGGATCTGTACCGGCAGACTGTTGCTGCAGACCAGAAGTCTCTGAATCTGACGAAAGCGCTGTATGAGACGGGGATCGACGACGACGAGTCTGTTGCACAGGCGGAGGTAACGCTCGAGAATGCACAGGCGGCGTCCACCGGCGTTGCAACGAACCGTGCGATCTACGAACATGCGATGGCGACGCTGATCGGGAAGCCGGCGTCGAGCTTTTCCATGCCGGTGAAGGGCCTGGCAGCGCAGGTGCCGTCCATACCGCTGGGCGTGCCATCGCAGTTATTGCAGAGGCGTCCGGATATCGCGGGAGCGGAACGGACGATGGCGGAGGCGAATGCACTGATCGGGGTGGAAACGGCTGCGTACTATCCGACGCTCAGCCTGACAGGTAGCGGCGGCCTGGAGTCTTCCGGGATTAGTACCCTCTTTTCAGCGCCAGCATTTTTTTGGGCTGCTGGCGCTTCGGCGTCACAGGCAATCTTCGACGCAGGTTTGCGCAGAGCCACGGTAGCGCAGTACACGGCGACATATAACGCTGATGTTGCGACCTATCGGCAGACGGTGCTCACAGCATTTCAGCAGGTGGAGGACTATATCGCAACGCTGCGCGTCACGTCGCAACAAATCACGCAGCAAGATACCGCGGTGAAGTCGGCGCAACGTTATGTCGATTTAGCATCGGCGCGATACGAAACTGGGCTAGACCCGTATCTCAACGTGGTTTCTGCGGAGACAACGCTGTTGAACGATCAGCAGACGCAGTTATCGCTGAAGGTGAGTGAGATGATGGCGGCGGTCCAATTAGTACAGGCGCTAGGCGGTGGATGGGATGCGACGCAGCTTCCTTCGGCGTCGAAGGTGACGACGAATGGAGCTGTGCAGCAGGTCGCGGCAACACCCTAGAGAGTCGCTGCCCTGCGTAGACTTACTCCCTACTTAGCGGCGCTCCCTGAGCAGAGTTATGCCGCGTCACATTCAGAGACATACTACTTATTCGATAGTTAGCGTACTGCGGCGTGGCATTTGACGCGTACTTAGGTATCGCGGTGTAGAGCGCTGGCCAACTATGCGACCTTGATATCATTGTGATGCAGTTGATTTGCTTCATCGCGCAGCTTGTCTGCAGCCGTGCTGGTAACAGCGCACTGGATCGGAGAGTCGCGGATGGGATTGTCGCCAAACAGAGATGGAGTCCGCGAAGTGCGCTACAGGATTGGCTTTGTGAGGAATGGCCATGCCAGACAATCGTGGTTACTGATGCCGGTGCTAATCGCGGGCCTGGGCTTGCCGTTGATTGCACAGACGGGGGTTCGACCAACTAACCCTGCGGTGATGGAGGAGTTGCATGAGGCGGTAAGTGCCGCAGAGCATGGCGATGAGACAAGGGCCATGACGCTGACTAATGCGCTGCTGGCTAAGCATCCGGATTCTGGGCCCGCATTAAAACTGCAAGGAATGCTTCTTGAGGATTTGGGGCGGAGCTCCGAAGCAGCAATTCCCTATCAGAAGGCATTGAAGCTATCACCCAATGACACTGAACTCCTATTGAAGGTAGGAATCTATCACCTGGTAAGCGGTGACATAGATCACGCGATAGAACTCTTACTTCATCTGCTGAAGATCAAGCCTAAGGATGGGGACGCGTTATATTACCTCGCACAAGCTTATTACTTGAAGGGAAATAATAGTCTCGCATTAGCGACAATTCGGGAAGGCGTGAAGGTTGAGCCGGATAATGCGTCCGTCCTTCAAAAATATGGGGAGTTACTTTGCAGTTCCGGAGATAACGACGGAGCGGTGCAATGGCTATTGAAAGCCAGGCATGCGGACCCGACCCTGGATCGACTAGATTTTGATCTTGGTGTTGCGAGTTACAAGGGTATGCATCTGGACGATGCAATCACGTATTCGACAAAAGCAGTAGAGCTTCAGCCTAATAATTTAAATGCCCTTGCGCTGCTGGCCGCTGTGGACGTAAAGCAGTCACGCTGGCAGGATGCAGCGCCCTTATTCCAAAAGATTCTTTCTGTGAACAGTGATGATGTTTCCTCTCTGCTAGGCCTAGGCCACTGTGAGATGGAGCTAAAGGATTATCAGGCATCCATCGATGCCCTGGATCATTTGCTCCGGCTGGATCCGACGCAGATGCTGGCACATTTTTATTTATCACGCGATTACGTGGGCTTAGGGAACATGACTGAAGCACAGCATGAGGCTGACCTGCATAGTCAGATGCTGGAGCGAGCTTCGTCGGCTGCTTCTGCTGGAGACTCAGCGCATGAAAAAGTAGTGTGGGAGAAGGCTCGAGCATTATTGAGCGAGAATCATGAAGCAGAGGCCCTGCAATTATTTCGAACGGATTCGCGTGGGCCGAATGCTACTGCTGGTGAGCCGTACGTCCTTGTCGGAGCTCTCTATCTATATATGGGGCGACCAACAGATGCTACAAGGAATCTGAGGCACGCACAGGAGATCGAACCCTCGGTGCGCGGAGCCCATACTTACCTTGGTATTCTGGCGCTTCAGGAAGGAGATCTCAATACGGCCGAGAGTGAGTTTCAGAAAGAACTTTCACGCGATCCTAATTATCAGATGGCGGTAGCAGAGCTTGGCGAAGTGCGGTATCGACAAGGGCGGTGGGCTGAAGCGGTGAGCCAGTTGTCACGATCCAGAACGGAGGAGCCATCGTTGTTGTATATGCTCTGTGATGCTTACTTTCGGCTGGGCAAGGTTAGCGATGCGGATATCACTGCTGAACTGCTGGCTGCCTACTCGAAGGGAAATCGTGAAGTAATTCAAGGCGTAGTTGATTTATTGAATCGGAATCAGCAGACGAAGCTTGCCCAGAGCTTATCGTCCAAGATGATTCCATAGCGAGATGGTCTCACGGTCTGGGCTCATTTACTTTGATAATTCGGTTCGCAGTTAACTTACCAAGTGCTGCACTATTCCACTTGGCCAGTGAATTTCAAGACTTCGAACCGTCATCTCTTTGCCCAGTCCAAAGTGGACTCGACGGTCTCCTGAAGACATAAGACCGACGCTCGTCGTTGCATGGTTATAGAGCACACGCCCCGATGCTGTGGTTAATTTGAGGCTTGCGCCGATTCCATCACCATTACTTGTGCTGCCTCTGAGATCGACGAGTAGCCAATTGTTTTTATTAAGGGCTTGATTGACTAGAATATGCGGGCGCTCTCCAAGGGAAGTGACAACGATATCCTGGAACCCATCATTATTTAGGTCCCCGAAGGCAGCACCTCGTTGATAGCCGCGGCGAAGAAAGTCTTTCCCCATTTCATTGGCAACGTCGATGAAATGCGTGCCGTCGACATTTCTAAACATGGAGTCATGCTGCTCAGAGGTCGGCAAGAGGTTATCTACATCTCCATTCGCTGAGTAGATATCCTGCCAGCCATCGTTGTCATAGTCTATGAAGCCAAGACTCCAACCAGAGTATGGGCGGCTGAGAGTGTTGAGACTTGTTGTTTGTGTGACATCGTCGAAGTCATGGCCCTGATTATTCTTGAGAATTCCAAATATCTGTCCTGCGAGATCGTTGTAGATGATATCCACAAAGCCATCATTATTAAAGTCCTTGGCATCTGCCCCCATCCCAGAGACGAGATTGCCGGTTTCGTTATAGGCAACACCCAATAGAAGTGCCTGCTCCTTGAAGGTGCCGTCGCCCTGATTCATGAAGAGGAAGTTCCTCTCCGTGTCGTTTGAGATGAAGATATCCATGAGGCCGTCGTTGTTAAAATCCGCGACAGCAACACCCATCCCCTTGCCGAGCACACTGCCGATGCCCGAGCTATCAGTTACATCCTGAAACTTGCCATGACCAAGATTGCGGTATAGCCGCGGTGCAACTCTTACCACATCATGGGGGCTGCAGTAGATCTCGACACGCTTGGATTTAGAAGAGTGCTCAGCAGGGAGTGGAGCCTGATCGGTATAGCAAGGACGGTCAGTCTTAGGGTCCCAGATCGTGTAATTGGTCACGATGAGGTCGAGAAGGCCATCGTTGTTGAAGTCGAACCATGCAGCGCCAACACTGAGAAGGCCAGCTGGCTTATCGTCGAGGCCTGAGCCATCGGTTACATCTGTAAATTTACCGTCTCCGTCGTTATGGTAAAGAGTATTTCGACCTGCGCTGGCTACGAATAGATCGTCATTTCCATCATTGTCGTAGTCGGCTGCTGCCACACCAAAGCTATAGCCTGTTTGCTTTCCGAGGAGACCGGCCTTGAGTGTCACATCTTCAAATGTACCGTCACCTTTATTACGTAGGAGGGCGTTATCGTAGGCTGTGCCTTCCTTGTCCATACCGGGGAGTTTTGCCCCATTGGATAGAAAAATATCCATGAGGCCATCGTTGTTGTAATCGAAGATAGCCACGCCACAGCACATGGGTTGGGGGAAATACTTGCGTCCGGTGTAACCGTTATTGGACTTATAGGAGAAGTTAGAACGGCCGGCAACATCTGTGAACCAGCCTGAAGCAATCGGTGGTCGACTCTGAGCAGTTGCAATCACACTGGGAGCGGGCCGCATGATGATGGAGAGCGATGCAGCCACGCAGGCAAACAAATAGAACCCGCAGCGAGGGCGAGATAGGGTCCGTTGCAGCCAGCAGAATGCCAGTGGTGTCTTCATGGATAATCGTCAGTGCCTAGGTCAGCGTGCGGTCAAGATGGGTATAGCCGCCATCGACGATAAGATGCTGGGCAGTGGTGTGGCCAGACTGTTTTGAGGATAGAAGGAAGACTGTCATCGCAGCAATTTCAGAGCCTTCCGTCATGCGATGACCTAGGGGAATTCGATCCGTGATCGCTTTCAGAGCGGTCGCGGGATCTTCCTTGCTCTCAAGCCATCGTTTGTAAAGCGGAGTGAGGACTTCAGCCGGCAAGACGCTATTGACGCGAATACCGAAGGGTAGGAGCTCTGCAGCCCACTCGCGTGTGAGCGCGAGTTGAGCACCTTTTGCGGCAGCATAGGCAGAAGTTCCCCCTTGCCCGGTGAGTGCGACCTTGGAAGAAATATTGACGATGGAACCTTGTGATTTCTTGAGCATGGGTAGCGCGTAATGCGCCATGGCGTAATAGTGCACGAGATTTTGACGGAGGCTCTCAAGGAAACGGTCAGGGTCGCCATTAGCGAGGCCTACTCCGTCATTGGCTCCAGCATTGTTGACGAGACCATCGATGCGACCATGCTGTCGCTCGACGTATTCAATAGCGCGACGGCACTGCAGAGGATCTTCGAGGTGTGTCTCGACAAAGTGGCAATGGCTTCCTGGTTGCATCTCCGCGAGAAAGTTCAGGACGCCTTGAGAGGCCCGACTGACGACAACAACGTGCGCGCCTTCGTCGATGCAGGCACGCGTGATGGCTTCTCCGATGCCGGCACCACCTCCGGTCACAACGATGACACGATCTTTGAGGCCGAGGTCCATAGAGTCTCCGTGGCACTGAATTATCGCAGGTTGAAGAAGCCACCATCGATCGGATAATCGACACCAGTCAAAAACGAGGCGGCATCGGAACAAAGGTATAGCGCAAGACAGGCTATTTCGTCGGGCTTTCCCATGCGACCTATCGGTTGAGAGAGGGCAAGATCCTTCATTTTCTCGGCCTCGTGGCCGGGGTAGTTTTTCGAGACAAAGCCATCGACAAAGGGGGTGTGTACTCGTGCCGGCGAGATACAGTTGCAACGGATTCCCTGCGACAAGTAATCTTTGGCAACCGAGAGCGTCATGGAGAGTACCGCACCTTTGGTCATCGAGTAGCCGAAGCGATTCGCGAGGCCAGCGGTCGCTGCAATGGAAGCCATGTTGAGGATGGTCCCGCGTTTCGCTGCGAGCATTGGCGTCATCGCGGCCCGCATACAGAGATAGGTGCCGCGGACATTGACCGCGAACAGCCGATCAAGATCCTCGACCGACGTGGATAGGAGTGTACCGACATGCGCGATACCGGCACAGTTGACCAGGACATCGATGGGGTCTGCTATCGAGGAGAATACCTGTTCAACACTTGCCTCAGAAGCAACGTCGCAGGCGAATCCGGTGGAGGTTGCACCCGTCTTCTGAAGGATTCCGGCAATCGCTGCATCGAGTCGAGCTTGATCTAGGTCGATCAGGACGACGTTCGCGCCTTGCGACGCGAAGAGTTCGGCGATTGCAAGACCGATGCCGCTGGCAGCTCCGGTCACCACAGCACGTTTTCCATTTAAGTCGAACACAGCGTTAGATTTCTCCTGTTGGCATCGATGTCTTGTCGTCCTGAGTGTGCTGCGCGAGACTGGTACATGTCAACTATCCTGCGAGTCGAATTCGCTTCTCATCGACTGGCTTGGATATGGCAGGCAACGGATAGATCTCTGGCATGAGTGATGACTGCTTGATTGACGAAATGAGATGCGCTGGTTAAACTTGCGCAACAGCTGAAGGTTTAACAACAGGCCAAGTTGGACTGGCCACCGAGCAGGTGCAGAGTGAAGAGGAAGCTTTGAAACCAATCACAATAACGAATGTGCGGGTTGTTGACCTCCGCTTTCCGACCTCGCGCGAATCAATTGGATCCGACGCTGTGAACAAGGACCCGGACTACTCCGCTGCTTACTGCATTCTGGAGACGGACGCAGAAATCGAAGGACATGGACTGACGTTCACGCTGGGTCGCGGTACGGAATTGTGCGTGACTGCGATTCAGTATCTATCGAAGTTTGTTTGCGACCGAACTCTGGAATCAATGACGTCCGATCTCAATGGACTTTATCTGCAGCTTGTTGGAGACACACAGTTCCGCTGGCTGGGGCCGGAGAAAGGGGTGATCCACCTTGCTTGCGGTGCACTGCTGAATGCGGTGTGGGACCTCTATGCAAAGGCAGAGGGAAAGCCCGTATGGCGCCTGCTTGCGGAGATGACTCCTGAAGAGATTGTGTCGATCGTCGATTTTCGTTATATCTCCGACGCACTAACACCAGATGAAGCACTCGCCATTCTCCGGACCGGGAAGAGCGGGCAGGCGGAGCGTCTGGCCTCGCTAGAGGTTGCTGGCTATCCGGCGTATACAACATCCGTTGGATGGTTTGGGTTCAGTGATGAAAAGATTCGAAGGCTATGCCACGAGGCGATCGCAGAGGGGTGGACCCACTTCAAACTGAAGGTGGGCGGCGATGCTATCGATGATTTGCGGCGTGGGCGACTGGTGCGTGAAGAAATTGGCTCGGACCGTCGCATCATGGTGGACGCTAACCAGAAGTGGGGAGTTGAGGAAGCCATATCTCGTACGCTGCAGTTGGAGGAACTGAACCCGTATTGGATGGAAGAGCCAACCAGCCCCGACGATATCCTTGGTCACGCACGCATACGCGCTGAGGTAGCACCCACACGGATTGCAACAGGCGAGCATTGCCATAATGCAGTGATGTTTAAGCAATTTCTGCAGGCTAAAGCCATTGACGTTTGTCAGATTGATAGTTGCCGTGTTGCAGGAATCAATGAGAATCTCGCGATTTTGCTGATGGCAGCGAAATTTGGAATTCCAATTTGTCCCCATGCTGGCGGCGTTGGGCTTTGTGAATATGTGCAGCATCTTTCGATCTTTGATTATTTGAGTGTTTCTTGTTCGCTGGAAGGTCGACTTATCGAATATGTAGATCATCTGCACGAACATTTTCGCGATCCTGTGGTGATTAAGGACGGGCACTACATGGTGCCCAAGATGCCGGGATATAGCGGTGAGGTTCTTGCCTCATCGCTTTTGCGATTCGAATTTCCTCACGGAGAAGCATGGAGAACGGAGAACGATGAAATTCGTAGCCTTCACAAATAGAGATCGAGTTGTTCGAGGCGGGGTAATACAGGGAGATAGCGTGCAGCCGTTGCGGCACTCAGGCGGCGATGTCGTGCTCGCACACATAGCAAGTGGCGACGCGGTGCCTGCGTTTGAGGGGATGCCCATTCCGCTTAGCGACATCCAACTTATGGCACCGCTGCAACGACCGCCGCGCATTTTTGGAATCGGGCTGAACTATCATGAACATGCGGCCGAGTCGAAGATGACGGTGCAGAGTGTACCGACAGTTTTTCTGAAGCTGGCATCGTCGATCGTTGGGCCTGACGCTGATGTGCTGTTGCCACCGGAGGCAACCAATCCAGATTATGAAGCTGAGTTTGCTGTCGTGATTGGGAAAGCAGGTCATCGCATCGCGGTCGAAGACTGGGAGCAGCACGTCTTTGGATATACGATTTTGAACGATGTGAGCGCTCGTGGCGTGCAGTTGGCAACGTCGCAGTGGACGCTGGGCAAGAGCTTTCCTACGTTTACACCTATGGGTCCTTGGATTACTACACGCGACGAAGTGCCCGATCCGCATGCACTCGATATACGACTCACGTTGAGCGGGGAGGTGATGCAGTCTGCGAACACACGGGACCTTATCTTCCGCGTTCCGGAACTGATTGCGTATATTTCCAGCATTGTCCCTCTGGAACCGGGCGACGTGATTAGCACGGGCACGCCTTCGGGTGTTGGATTAGGACGCACTCCGCAACGCTGGCTGCGAGATGGAGAAGACATGGTCATCGATATTCAGTTGCTGGGGACACTTCATAACCGCACAAGGGTAACCATCTGACCCGAGGCATCGGCGTGTAGGACAACCAGGTGAAGTAGGGAGGTATTATGCTGAAGACCGGAATCCTGAATCCGCAGATTAACTCCTTACTGAGCCGAGTTCGACATACGAATACGCTGGTCATCGCGGATCGCGGATTCCCGTTCTGGCCACAGATTGAGACCATCGATCTCTCGCTGATTGACGATATACCGACCGTGCTGGAGGTTCTGAGAGCGGTATGTGCGAACTTCGTCGTCGGCCGGGTCTGGATGGCGAGTGAATTCCGGGAGGGAGTATCAGCAACGACGCTGAAGGCTTATAGCATGCTGGTTCCTCCGATTGAATTTGAGGAGCACCTCCAGTTGAAACGCCGCGTTCCTTCTGCGATTGGGCTCATACGTACGGCAGATACCCTTCCCTACTCGAACGTGATTCTTGAATCAGCCTAGTTATGCGTACTCCTGAAAACACGCGACCGAACCCAGACGAGCTTGCAACGCGAAGGCATATGACGCGCGCACTGCGGGTTGATGCACATCATCATCTTTGGCGCTTCAATCGAGTAGAGTTTGGTTGGATCGACGATACGATGTCGGTGTTGCGTCGTGATTTCCTGACAAGCGATCTCAAGAAGGAACTCGAAGCCGTAGGGATTGATGCTACGGTTGCGGTACAAGCGCGCGAGTCGATTGAAGAAACTCTCTGGCTGATGGAGTGTGCGCGGCTGACCCCTGCAATCTGCGGAGTGGTGGGCTGGGCGCCACTTACGTTCGATGAATTGCCAGACATACTCGACTGCTTTGGACACAGCCCGAAACTCGTAGGCTTCCGCGAGGTAGTACAAGGGAAGCCCGACGGATATCTAATGCAGCCTGCATTTAATCGCGGTATCGAGGAGTTGACTAAACGCGGCTACAGCTATGATGTTCTGATTCAGGAACGGCAGATCATGGAGACGATCCAGTTCGTCGACCAACACCCGCATCAAAAATTTGTGCTCGATCATGCAGCCAAGCCGCGAATCTTCAGCAACGAACTCGAACCCTGGAAGACGAATCTTCATGAGTTAGCGCGGCACCCGAATGTGTACTGCAAGATCTCCGGTCTCGTCACCGAGGCAAATTGGCAGACGTGGTCCGGAGACTCGTTGCGGCCCTACCTTGACGTGTGTGTGGATGCGTTTGGACCGAAGCGACTGATGGCGGGTTCCGACTGGCCGGTGTGCCTGGTAGCGTCCAGCTATTCTCGCTGGTGGGATGTGCTCGCACTCTACTTTGCGGGCTTCAGCGAGAGTGA
>DATCDL010000382.1:0-8468 GCA_036510715.1 Acidobacteriaceae bacterium | reverse complement strand
GGCCCGATGGTGATCTCGATCTTCACCTACGACAACCGCGATCAGGGCTGGACGGTCGACAATGAGGCGGAAGTAACGATTGCGAGGCTCGCGAAGGAGATTGTTACGACCTGGTCGCCGGACGGAATCACTGGCAAATTGCTGGTTCCGGGCCTTGGTCTCAGTGAAAGCCCTGCAATTCAGGCGATCTCAAATCCCTGAATGTAGCCATCGTTCGCGAGAATTCGTCTAATCTAGAGAATGTGCCAAATGATGGACGGCGCATGGGAGGCGTTTGCCGGTGCAAGACCCGCAGCACGAAGAAGATCTAGAGAAGGCACCTGAGCACGTGGCTCCCGAAGAACTGGCTCCCGAGCCCGCCCTTCAGGATGCGACCCAGACGGCCACGCCCGCTGCCTCCGGTTTGCGCTCGTGGTCGCGCGATCTGTTCATCTCTGTTGCGATTTCCATGTTCATCATCCTCTTCCTGTACCAGCCGGTGCGCGTCGAAGGCACCAGCATGCTTCCCATGCTGCAGGATCAGGATCGTCTCTTCATCAACAAGTTTGCCTACCGCTTTGAGGACATCCACCGCGGCGATGTCGTCGTGTTTCTCTATCCGCAGGACCACTCCAAGAGCTACATCAAGCGGGTCATCGCGCTGCCAGGAGATGACCTCCGGATTGACCACGGCACTGTCTGGGTCAATGGCGTCGCTCTCACGGAAGACTATGTCCCCATCAAGTACGAAGACGACCGATCTCAGCCCGAGATGATCATCCCCAAGGGCGAGTATTTCGTCATGGGCGACCACCGTTCGATCTCCAGCGACAGCCGCGACTTCGGCCCCGTCGCCCGGCCCCTCATCTATGGCAAGGCCGCCTTTGTGTACTGGCCGATGGATCAGGCTGGCCTGGTTCACTAGAACGGTGTAGCCTGGTCAACCTGGTAATGCACGATCTCAGAGAACGTCGTCGGCACCAGGCTGGCGCCACCCACCAGCGCACCATCGATCTCCTCCTGCGCCATCAGCGGCCCGATATTTTCCGGCTTCACCGACCCGCCATACAGAATCCGGGTGTTGGCCGCGGTCTGCTCGCCGCAGCAGTGGCTCACCTCGTGCCGGATGATCGCGTGCGCCTCCGCAGCGACGTCCGGGCTTGCGGTTGAGCCCGTACCAATCGCCCAGATCGGCTCATACGCAATCACCAGCCGGCGCGCCTCGCTCGC
The DNA here is from genome assembly GCA_036510715.1 of Acidobacteriaceae bacterium. Classification (GTDB taxonomy): domain Bacteria; phylum Acidobacteriota; class Terriglobia; order Terriglobales; family Acidobacteriaceae; genus Granulicella. Next base: position 7,259 of record DATCDL010000382.1, on the reverse strand, counting down.
CGAAATATTCCGCAGCGCAGCTCGCACCTGGTTGCGCAGCGTCTCTTCCGTCCTCAGATCCTCGCGTTCGGCCAGCAGCTCGCCTACGCATACGATGGGCGTGATTCCATGGTTGATCGCGGCCTTGAGTTTGAGGTTCACGCGCTCGTAGGTCTCGTTGAAGTACAGGCGCTGCTCCGAGTGCCCCAGCAGCACATGCCGGCACCCAATCGAGACCAGCATGGTCGGCGACGTCTGCCCGGTATACGGACCCTCGTTGAGCCAGTGCATATTCTGCGCCCCGGCCTTCACATTGGTGCCGAACGTCGCCTCGAGCACATAGCCCAGCGAACTCATGGTAGGGAAGACAAGAATCTCATCGCGCTCGTGTCCCTCGACCAGCTGACAGAAAGCGTCCAGGAACGCGAGCGACTCCTTCGGCGTCTTGTACATCTTCCAATTGCCGGCAATGACGGGCTTGCGCATAAAACTCCTGCGGGATGTTAGTGGAGAGTACGGGCACACAGCAGCGTCTGGCAAGAGCTAGCGCTCGCCTATCGCACACTACTTCTCCGTTAGAGCGGCAACCCCGGGCAGCGTCTTGCCCTCAAGGAACTCCAGGCTCGCGCCGCCACCTGTTGAGATGTGCGTGATCTTGTCCGAGACTCCCGAATTATGCAGCGCCGCAACTGAGTCGCCACCGCCTACGATCGTGATCGCATCCTCGTTCTTCGCCAGCGCTTTGGCAATGGCATTCGTGCCCTTGGCAAACGGAGCCAGCTCGGCCACGCCCATCGGCCCGTTCCACACGATCGTTGCAGCCTCGGCAATCTCGGCAGAGAACGCTTTGATGGTCTCCGGCCCAATATCCAGCGCCATCCACTCTGCCGGGAATGGTCCCGTGCCGCTGAAGATCTGGGTCTTCGCGTCGGCCGCAAACCTGTCCGCGAGCACATGATCGATGGGCAGCAGAAACTTCACGCCCCGCTCATCAGCCTTCTTCAACGCAGCGCGGGCAATGTCAGTCTTGTCGCCCTCCACCAGCGACTTGCCCGTCGACTGACCCTGCGCATTCAGGAACGTGTACGCCATTGCGCCGCCAATCAAGAGCGAGTCGACACGGTCCAGCAGGGCATTGATCACCTCGATCTTGTCCGACACCTTCGCACCGCCAATGATCGCCACAAACGGACGGAACGGCTCGGTCACCGCCTTGCCCAGATAATTCAGCTCCCTCTCCATCAGCAGGCCCGCCGCCGACTCTTTCACAAAATGCGTGATCCCCTCGGTCGAAGCATGAGCGCGGTGCGCTGCTCCAAACGCATCGTTCACATACACATCGCAGAGGCTTGCGAGCTTTTGCGCAAAGCCCGGATCATTTACCTCTTCGCCTGGGTGAAAGCGCAGGTTCTCCAGCAGCAGTGTCTGTCCGGGCTCAAGGTTATTGGCCATCTCCTGCGCCACCGGCCCAACGCAGTCCGGCGCAAATGCGACGTTCTCATCTTCATCGAGAACATGGTCCAACAGCATCCGCAGTCGCGCCACGACCGGCCGCAGACTCATCGAGTCGACAACCTTGCCCTTGGGCCTGCCCAGATGTGCCGCAAGGATCACGCGGGCCTTGCGGCGCAGAGCATATTCAATGGTCGGTATGGTCTCGCGGATGCGCGTGTCGTCCGTGATCGTGCCCTCTTTAGTGAGGGGCACATTGAAGTCGACGCGTATGAAAACACGTTTGTCGGTTAGATCGAGGTCGCGAATAGAAAGCTTGGACATTGCCAGAAGGATACCGGACAAGCGCAAGAATGGACAGCCGAACCCCCTCCTCCCTGCGAATCTTTTCGCACTACCGGATGGGGCAGTCTTGCATTAAAATGCGCAGGTTCAGCAATCGATCCTGCTTGCAGAAACGCTGCGGTGTGCCCCCTACGGCAGCACGGCCTCGGCCTCGATCTCCACGCGCCACTTGGGATTCAGCAGGGCGGCAACCACCATCGTCGAAGCCGGACGAATCTTTCCAAAGACCTCGCCATGCGCGCGACCCACTTCTTCCCAATCCTCCGCATGCGCGAGGAACATCCGCGTCCTCACCACATCCTCAAACGTGGCCCCAGCCTGCGCCAGCGCTGCTCCAATGATCCCCAGCACCACGCGGGTCTGCTCCGCCGCGGACAAGTCGTCGGCCCCCACCGGCCCCGTCCCCGAGACATGCACCACGTTGCCAATGCGCACGGCGCGAGAGAAGCCAATGATCGGTTCATAGGGAGAGGTTCCGGCAATATTCTGGCGATTCAAATTCGAGCTCATGCCCAAATCATATCCTCAGAGCCGACACAGCTGCAGATCTACGCTATGATCTCGAGAACTCCGATCTTCAGAACCCCGAGGCCCTCCCGACCATGTGTTTTTCTGCAACCGCGAATTTTGTAGGCAGCGGGGTCCTGGCGGCCGTCGGCGTCGTCACCCTCACCAAGGTCAAGCACCGCCGCGAACTCCTCTTCGCCTCGCTCCCCACGCTCTTCGCGATCCACCAGTTCATCGAAGGCTTTGTCTGGCTCGGCCTCGACGGCTACGTCTCGCAAACCACCATGCACGACATGGGCGCGGCGTTCATGCTCTACGCGCAAGGCCTGCTGCCGTTCCTCATTCCGCTCAGCGTCTATCTCTTCGAAGCGAGCCCCAAAAACCGCCGCCGCATGCTGCCCTTCCTCGTCATCGGCACCGGGACAACGCTTTACATGCTCTGGGCGCTTGCCTCGCACCCGCTGCAAATCTCGGTCAAAGGCAACAGCATCGTCTACATCAACCAGGCGACCAATAACACCACCCTGGCCATCCTGTACGTCATCGCCACCTGCGGCTCGCTCTTCTTCTCCAAGGTCAAGGACATGGTTGTCTTCGGTGCCGCCAACCTCATCATCCTGCTAACGGTGATGGCCTTCAAGCGCTACGCCTTCACCAGCCTCTGGTGCGCTTACGCCGCCATCGCCAGCATCATCATCCTGGCCTATTTCTGGAAGAGCGCCGGCATCCGCCCCTTCAAATATCTGCACGCCATCTAAGGCTTCCTGACACTGGAGAGCAACGAATGAGAAGTCGCAAGGTATTGTTCTGGATGCTACTTGCGGTCGACGTAGTCCTTGTTGCGCTCCTCGTGCTGATTATCTGCGCAATCATGATGGCGCTCGCTGCATTTGCGGCAGGGATTGAAGAGTGGCCGCTGTTTGCGTGTCTGGGTCTCACCATGTGCGTGGCATGCACAGGACTAATCTTCAGCCGAAGATACCCAGGTCCCGGTTCCCGTCGAGTTGGATTTGCTTTACATGGGACAGCTCTCTGTCTGTGTTTGATCGTTGTGCTAAGCATTGGCTGGATGTGGTTCCATGCCGTTCGAAGGCGCTTCCTTCTACCCGCGGGTTTTCAAGGAGAGGTCTATCTTCTACACGTTCGCGACGGAGCCGGTCCCGGCAAGAAATCATGGTGGCGCACTACATATCAGGTCGAGGCCGACGGCTTCGCGACGACAACAGACCCACCGATCGCTCCAGGCCAAGCCTTCCTCGACGAGTACGACTATGTTGAACCCGGTGGACATCTTCAAGAGTTGCAGGACGTCGGGCCCGGCACGCTCCCCGATACCCCTGAGAACCGCAACGATCGTTCGCAAGTTTACACATACTTTGCCCGAACAGGGGGTCCAGCTACAACCTACTACTCCGGAGGAGGTCATAGACTCATGGACCAGTGCTTCATAGGAGACGACGAGATTTCGATTGGCACGAAAGCCTACCTGCTTGCGCGCCATCGCCCCACCGACCTCGACGCGTACTTTGCGCAGCATCCTAAACTCTGCGCAAAGTAACGTATCGAATCCAGCAGGAGTCCCCTACAGCCCCTTCTTCACCAGAAACAAAATCAGATCCTTCACGCGGCTCGAATAACCCCATTCATTGTCGTACCAACTGATCACCTTGCCGGTATTTCCAACGACCTTCGTCAGCTTGCTATCAAAGATGCTCGACAGTGGATTCCCGCGGAAGTCGGTGGAGACCAACTCTTCTTCGGTGTAGCCGAGAATGCCTTTCAGCTCGCCTTCGCTCGCAGCCTTGATCGCGGCGTTGATCGATGCCACGGTGATCGGCTTCTCCGCAACGAAGGTCAGATCGACGACAGAGACATTCGGTGTCGGCACACGAATCGCGAACCCATCCAGCTTGCCGTCCATCGCCGGAATCACCAGCCGCAGAGCCTTCGCCGCGCCCGTCGAGCTGGGAATCATGCTCAGCACTGCCGCTCGCGCCCGCCGCAGATCCTTGTGCGGAGTATCCAGAATCACCTGGTCGTTGGTATAGCTGTGGATCGTCGTCATGATGCCGGAGGCAATCCCGAACGTATCGTTCAGGACCTTCACCACCGGTGCCAGACAATTCGTCGTGCAGCTCGCATTCGAAATCACGTTGTGCTTCGCGGCGTCATATTTGTCGTCATTTACGCCCAGCACAATGGTCAGATCCTCGTTCGACGCGGGCGCCGAGATGATCACCTTCTTCACCGTGGTGCCGAGATGCGCCTTGGCCTTGGTCGCATCGGTAAAAAATCCGGTCGACTCCACCACAACCTCCGCCCCAACCGACGCCCAATCCAGCTTCGCGGGGTCGCGCTCCGCGAAGACCTTGATGGCCTTGCCGTCGACGATGATGGAATCTTCCGTCGCCGTGATCGTGTGCTTCAGGTTGCCCAGAATCGAGTCGTACTTCAGCAAATGTGCCAGTGTCGCCGGTGTCGTGAGGTCGTTCACGGCTACGAAATCAATCTCTGGATTGTCCAGCGCCGTGCGAAAAACATTGCGACCGATGCGGCCGAAGCCGTTGATGCCTACCTTGACTGCCATCATCTCTCGTATCTCCTCAATCTCTTTGAGGCTACCAAAGCAGGGAAGCAGCCGCAAACCCGCGGGCCGCGCAGCCTCGGGTACCTTCTCGAATACCGGACGTCCTGCACCACTTTTGCGGCAGGCGTACGCTTGTGTTACAAAGCAGTTATGCGCGAATGGTTGCGCGGGACACTCATGAGAAGACGTACGAAGCGTGGTCCGAACGAATCGGAGTCCACGGGCAAGATTGGGCAGGAGATTCCTGCGAACCAACCCGCACCGTTGCGACCCTCCTACCCCGAGCCTTTACCGGTAGCCCGACCCGTCGCCGAGCCGACTGTTCTGCAGCGTGCTCAAAGCGTCGAGAAGGCCGCACCCGAAGCCTCGGACGAGACAACCCCCTCCGAGCCCAAACTCGTCCACGAGACCCAGCCCGAGTCCCTCGGCACGCCTCCCGCCGGCCCCGAGGCAGTCTCGAACAAGTCTCCGCGCGGCTACGTCGTCCTCACCATCGGCCTTCCCGGCTCCGGCAAAACCACGTGGTACAAGCGCCGCGGCGTCACTCCGCTCTCCAGCGACATGCTCCGCAATATCCTCTTTGATGACATCACGGAGCAGCGCTATCAGGGGCTCGTCTTCAGCACCCTCCGCAGCCTCCTCCGCGCCCGCCTCATCGCCAAGATGCCGTGGAACTACGTCGACGCCACCAACCTAAGCCCCCACGAGCGCCGCCAGTGGATCAAGATGGCGAAGTCCTTCGGCTACGAGGTTCAGGCTGTCTTCTTCGACGTTCCGTTAGCCGTCTGCCTCGAGCGCAACTCCAAGCGCGACCGACAGGTGACCGACGAAGTCATGCACAAGATGGCCGAGCGCCTCCGCCCCCCAGCCTTCAAAGAAGGCTTCGACAAGATCACCGTGGTCCGAGTAAAAGGCGCAGCCGCACCGGCTCCAGGCGAGTTGGCTCCGGAAGCCGAAAACGCACCCGAGGCCGCAGTCGAAGGCTAATCTCCCACCCCATCGGAGCTGCAATGGCGACCCAGGCAGTGGAGTTCGCGCAGGTGAGCTTCACGGTCGCGGGTAACCGTCAGCTGTTACGCGACATCTCCCTGCGCATCGCCCCCGGAACCACGACCGCGCTGCTTGGCCGCAGCGGCTCGGGCAAAACAACCCTCCTCCGCACCGTCAACGCCCTCGTCCTCCCCACCTCCGGCCACGTCTTCGTCGGCGAGCAGGACGTCTCCACCGCCGACACCATCGCCCTCCGTCGCAGCATCGGCTACGTCATCCAGGAGACCGGGCTCTTCCCCCGCATGAAGATTGCCCGCAACATCGGCATGGCCCTCGAACTGGCAGGAAAACCCAAGCCCGAAATCGCCGCCCGCGCCACCGAAATGCTGCAGCTCGTAGGCCTCCCCGCCGACGTCGCGCAGCGCTATCCCTGGCAGCTCAGCGGAGGCCAGCGCCAGCGCGTCGGCCTCGCCCGCGCTCTCGCCAACGAGCCCTCCGTCCTCCTCATGGACGAACCCTTCGGCGCGCTCGACCCCCTCACCCGCGCCGAGATGCAGACCATGCTCCGCGACCTCCTCCACCGCGTCAACAAGACCACCCTCATCGTCACCCACGACCTCGAAGAGGCCCTCTACCTCGCCGACCGCGTCGTCCTCCTCGAAGCCGGCCGCATCGTCGCCGACCTCGCAGCCACCGAAGTCCGCACGTCACAAAACGAAGCCGTCCGAGCCTACGTAGCCGCCACCCACCGGGAGCCGGAAGCATGAACAACTTCCTCCAACAGTACGGCTCGCAGATCGTCCGGCTCACCTTCGAGCACCTCTGGCTCACGGCGAGCGCCATGCTCTTTGCGACAGCAATCTCCATCCCACTCGGCATCTTCCTCACTCGCCGCGAGTCGTTCGCACGACCCATCCTCGGCATCGCCAACATCCTGCAGACCATCCCCAGCCTGGCCCTCTTCGGCCTGCTTCTGCCGGTCCCATTCCTCGGAGACCGCGCCGCCCGGCTGGCCATCGTGGCGCTCACCAGCTATGCGCTGCTGCCGATCCTGCGCAACACCTACGCGGGCATTCGCTCGGTCGACGCTGCACTGATCGACGTCGCTGACGCTCTCGGCATGACGGGCTGGCAGCGGCTCACCAAGGTCGAACTCCCCATGGCGGCAAGCGTCATCCTCGCCGGCCTGCGTACGGCGACGGTCACCTGCGTCGGCGTCGCGACCATCGCCGCGGCCATCGGCGCGGGCGGCCTGGGCGAACTCATCTTCCGCGGCGTCGCCTCGGTCGACAACCGCCTGGTCCTCGCCGGAGCCATCCCCGCCGCCCTCCTCGCCCTCTCCGCCGATGGCGCTCTAGGCCTCATCGAAAAGCGCGTAGCGGTGCGCCGGGCATGAGCC